>NZ_JBNATZ010000426.1:0-1845 GCF_049701015.1 Desulfofundulus sp. | reverse complement strand
TATATTTGACACTTGAAAATGACTGCTTGACGCTATTCCAGCTCGTAGGGCCAGCCCTGCAGGCCTCCTTCCACGAACTTAACGTCTTCAAAGCCGGCTCCGCTTAAAATACGCATCGCTTCATAGGCCCGCACGCCCAGGGCGCAAAGGGTAACAATTTCCTTGTCCCGGGGAATTTCATCAATGCGGCGGCGCAGATCACCCAGGGTTACCAGCATCACCCGTTCGTCTTCGATGTGCCGGTAGTTGAACTGTTCGGGTGTACGCACATCCAGCAGGATAAAATCATCTCCCCGGTCCAGCTTTTCCTTGAGCTCCCGGGCGGTAATAGTTCGGGCCAGGCCATCCAGCTTATTGCGGACAATGTTGGCCCCGTGCTGAACCGGATCGATGGGCGTATTGAAGGGTGGGGCATAACCCAGATCCACATCGAACAGGTCATCCACCGTAGACCCGAAATTCAAAGCCGTAGCTACCACGTCAATGCGTTTAATCGCGTCACCGCCACCAATTGCCTGGGCACCCAGTAATTTGCGGGTCTTTTTATCCACTACCAGTTTAATAAGCAGGTTGTCGTGACCGGGGTAATAATGGGTGCGGTCGTGGGTAGCGTTGAGCGCAGTAATTACATCGTAACCCAGTTCCCGGGCCTGCTGCTCACCCAGTCCCGTGCGGCCCACGTTCCAGCCCATTACTTTAAGGACCGCCGTACCCAGCACTCCCTTGAACCTGCTCTTCCGGCCGGCGACGTTGTCTCCAACCACCCGGCCCTGGCGGTTGGCAGTGGAAGCCAGGGGAATGTACACCTTGCGTCCGGAAACAAGGTGCAGGTTTTCCACGCAGTCCCCGACAGCGTAGATATCCGGGTCGCTGGTCTGGAGGTATTCGTTGACCGCAATAGCTCCCGTCTCACCGATCAGGAGACCGGCAGCCCGGGCCAGCTCTACATTGGGTCTTACTCCCACAGCCACAATAACCAGGCCGGCATCCAGGGTACCTCCATCAGTCACCACCCGGCAAACCCGGCCCTCTTCATCTCCCTCGAGCCTTAAAACCTTTTTACCCAGGTGGAATTCCACGCCTTCCTCTTCCAGGCGGAATGCCAGCAAGGCCGCCAGATCGGGATCCAGCACTCCGGGCAAAATCTGCTCCCTGAGTTCCACCACCGAGACAAAGATCTTCCGCCTGAGCAGAGCCTCCATGGCCTCCATACCGATCAGGCCCGCTCCCACGATTACCGCTTCACTGACCTCATCCAGCCGTTCAACAATCTGGAGGGCGTCATCAGGGTGATTGAGCCGGTGAACGCCTTTTAAGTCCAGGCCGGGTATGGGAGGAACCACCGGGTTGGACCCCGTAGCTAACACCAGCTTGTCATAAGGGATAGTCCAGGTCTCCCCGGTATCCAGGCTGGTTACCGTTACTTCTTTCTTCTGGCGGTCAATGGCTCTGGCCTCGGTACGGGTCAGAACTTTAACCCCTTTTTCGTTCATAAAATAGTGCTTGTCCCTGATCACTCCGTAAGCTGTACTGAACAACTGGTTGAAATCCTTAATTTGACCGCCGACATAAAAGGGCATGCCACATCCGGCATAAGAAATAAGGCTGCCCCGTTCAATGATGGTGATTTCGGCATCCGGCATAAGCCGCCGGGCACGGGCCGCCACCTTGGGGCCGGCCGCCACACCACCAATAATGACAATTCTGTCCATGGTGTTACCGCCTCCCTTGAAATCTCTGGCCTATTGTAAACCTGCCTCCAGCCGGAAGTCAAGGGGTATTGTTGACACCGATAAAGTCAACACACTGTAGGAAATTTTCTAACCCCACCGATTTTACCAACAA
>NZ_JBNATZ010000425.1:0-3258 GCF_049701015.1 Desulfofundulus sp. | reverse complement strand
TTTTGAAAACCTCTGGCAGGGCCGGGTCTCCCACCTGCCGGTAATGACCCTGCCGGAGGCGGTTAAGCGGCGCCTGGTCCGGATTGCGGAAGGGATTGACCGCCCGGTGGAGATTGACGGCACCAGTGCCGCCTCCGGGGCGGTGGAACCGCCTCCGGCTATGGAGCGGCTGCGGTTTGCCGTTTTGCGCGACGCGCCGAAAATGCCCGGCGGCCGGTTCGTGGGCATAAAGACCGCGCCTGTGGAACCGTGGCCGCATCAGGCCGTGGTCGTGCAAAGGCTGGTGGAAACCTGGCCGCACTCTTATCTACTGTGCGACGAGGTGGGCCTGGGCAAGACCATCGAAGCCGGGCTGGCCTTCCGCTCCCTGTACCTTTCGGGCCTGGTGAAGCGCATCCTTATTGCCGCACCGGCCGGCCTTACCCGGCAGTGGCAGCGCCAGATGGCGTCCAGGGTCCTGCTTTCCTTCAGCCGGGCGCGCACCAGCCCGGAGATCTCCCATGAATACATCTTCCCGCTTGCAGAGAACCGGGCGGCGGCATCGATTTACGAGCCGGACCTGGTCATCGTGTCCACAGGGCTGCTCGCCCGCCGGGAACGGGCAGCGGCTCTCAAGAGCGCCGTACCATTCGACATTGCCCTGGTGGATGAAGCGCACGCGCTGCGGAGGAAGAACCCCCAGGCTGGCCTGCAGGAGCACCCGGAATACGGGCACCTCTACCTGGCTGTGCGCGATTACCTGCGGGCCAGGGCGCGCAGCCTGTGGCTGGCCACCGCCACACCCATGCAGATCGACCCCGTGGAGGTGTGCGACCTGCTGGCCCTGACCAACCGGGCCGGTGTCTTCCAGTTCGACCCGGCACTGACCATGCACTATTACGAGATCCTGGGCAGGCTCGTGCGCGGGCAGGAGGCCGGCGTTCAGGAGTGGGAGTTCCTGCGGCGCGCTGTGCGGGCAGTCAAGATGCAGGACCCGGTGCTCTGGCGTTATATTGAAAATAGTATCATCGACGGGCGCATCCGGACGGCGGTGCGGCAATGGCTTGAATACGGGCGGGTTCCCCGGGGCAGGGACCGGGAGTTAATGTACCGCCTGATTTTCAGCGCGTCGCCGCTCTCGCGGGTGATGCTGCGCCATACCCGGCGCCTGCTGGAAATCTACCGTGACAACGGTCAGCTGCAGCAGAACCTACCCCGGCGCCACATTTTGCCTGTGCCCCGGATCGTCTTTACCCCGCTGGAGCGGCGTATCTACGATCAGCTGGAAGAATACTGCGCCGGCCTGGCCGGCCAGCTCAGCGGGCGTAAAGACCAGCAGACCCGCCAGATGGTCAGTTTCCTGCTGAGCTTTTTGCGCCTCCGGTTCGCCTCCAGCCTGTATGCGCTCCGCGAGACTCTGCGGCGGCGCCTGCGCAAGGTGGAAGCCACGCTGAAAAATCAGCTCGTTGAAGAGGCAGGTGAACCCGAACCTGAATTTTTCCCGCTTGCGCACCCGGTATTTGAGGATGAAATCGAGGACGACCTGCCCTTAGCCTCCGAATCCCTGTTGAAGAACAGGACTCCGGCTGACCTGGAATGGGAGCGGGACCGTCTTAAAACCATGCTCGAGGAAATGGCCGATATTACCGGACTGCCGTCCAAAATGAAGGTGCTCCTTGACACGCTAAACCGGCGCCGGGACCGGCAGACCGGGCGCATCCGGCAGACCGTCGTCTTCACCCGTTTTTACGATACGCTCAGGGATATCGTAACCCGGCTGCGCCGGGCTGATCCCCAGATGCTCGTCGGCACCTATGCGGGTCGGGAGGCCGGGTATTTCGACCCCGGATCTGGAAAGATGATCCCGGTGGACCACGAAGAGGTGAAGGAGCGGTTCCTGCGCGGCGAGATCGACGTCCTTGTCTGCACGGATGCGGCGGCGGAAGGTTTAAACCTGCAGACCGCCGACCTGCTGGTCAACTACGATCTGGGTTGGAACCCGATGAAAGTGGAGCAGCGGATCGGGCGCATCGACCGCATCGGGCAGAAGTACGAGGACATCCATGTTCTCAACCTCTGTTATTCGGGTAGTGCCGAGGAAGAGGTTTATATCCGCCTGCTGTCCCGCCTGGCCCAGGCTAACATGATCGTGGGCACGCAGCAGATCTCGCTGCTCCCGGTGGGACCGGAAGATTTTCAGGAGCTGGCCGAAGGAAAGCTCACTTCCGAAGGACTGTGGGCCCGCGCCCGGGAAAGGATTGAGGTCCAGCGCCGGCGGGTGGAGAGCATGGAGATCCGCCCGGAAGAACTTTACGAAATCTACATGCGCACAGCCCGGTCTGGCGACGGGTGGGCCGCCCCGGTGGACCTGCCGGCCATATGGGAGGCCCTGAGCGGATCGCAGTATCTGCGGACCCTGGGATGTACCGTATCCCTGGAGCCCGGACCGCATCTTACGCTTTCCGGTATAGACGGCGTGCCGGATGGAGCAGTCCTCACCGTTTCCCGGGAGCTTTACGAGGAAGGCCTGGCCGGCGGTGGAGTGCGCGTTCATTTTGCCTCGTACGGCGATCCCTTCTTCGATGCCGTCCTGGAACAGTTCGGCAGGTTCGGGCTGCCCGGGTGCGTGCGGCGGGTAGCCGTTAAAGTTCCCGGCATGAATGATGTGGAGATGGTGGGTTACGCGGCGGCCTGCCGCGGGGCCGGTGGCATCCGCCAGGTCCGGCTCATCCGGGGGTGGAGCGACCTGGAGGGCCTTTGCCTGGCGGAGGAGGAATCCCTGGCAGAAGCGGAGGTCGCACCGCTGCGGGAAAAACTGGAGCTGCTGGCCCGGGAAGAGTTCGCACCCTGCCTGGCGGCGGAGCGGATCGAACGGGAGAACATCCGCGCCGCCCGGGCGCAGGAGATGTTCAATTTCCTGGTGATCCGTGACCTTCTTGAGACCAGGGCGCGGCCTGCCGGGGAAGGGGCGCTTTTCTGGCCCGTCCTGCGGGAAGTTGCTTCCCTGATCGAGGAGCGGGAACAAATTCTTACCGGCGGGCTGCCGGCGGAGGTCCTCAGGGCAATTGCCGGGGAGCTGCTGTTCGACTGCCAGGTGCCCGGCGCCGGCGGCAAAGCTCACCTCCTGGTGCCGCGCGTCCTGGCCCGGGCAGCCGTCGACGCCGCCAGCCGCCTGGCGGACAGTATGAAAGTGCGCAAAAGCGAACTCCGCGTTGATACGGTGCTGGCGCGCCTGCAGCGCGAGATAGAAGCCAGGGGGCGGCAAATATGTTAGCCGGT
>NZ_JBNATZ010000424.1:0-5163 GCF_049701015.1 Desulfofundulus sp. | reverse complement strand
AGATTCCAGACACGCTGCCGCAAAAGCCCTGTACGACGGGTCGGCGACCGCGGCCAGCTCTTCAGCAAACAGCTCGACTCCAGCCACCATAAGGACCATCCCCTTTCTTGAATTAAAACACCCTGCCGGGAAAACAGCAGGGTTTTTCGACTAAGACCGGACCCTCAGCGCATCGGACAGCCGCAGAGCAAACCAGGCCGGGCTCTCCGGCTTTATGTCCAGGTGCCTGCGGGCAAACCCCGTCCGCGCCACCAGCCGCCCCAGGAGGGCGGACCGGGACCCGGCCCATGTCAGACAGTGCACCAGGAACATTTTGAACCAGAACCGCCGCGACCTGTACAAGCAGTGGACGGCAGCCTCCTGGTCCTGATAGGACCTGTAGCACTCCTCGCACATGTCCACGGTGACCAGTACCCGCCTGGTCTCGAAGCCCACCACCCAGGCAGGCCGGCGCACCCGGCAAAAGTAGCATACTTCCATTTTTGTCCCCCTTCCCGGTCTTTTTTACCGGCGGCCTTCAAAGGCGCCGTAGAATTAAACCCTGTCTCCGGTGTCTTAAAAGCACCGGCAGTTATAACCGCGCTCCATTCTGCCCCGCTCCCCGCGGGGCAGCAAGCAGCACAGCTACTTCCCAACGGAAACCGTGGTGGTCACCGTCCTCCTGACAGTCACCGGCACGCCCTCGATTGTAAGAGTTACGGACGACACCTCTTCCCTGTAGAGCTTCAAGAACACGTCGTCTATCCCCTTACCGTATGAGGCGGGCCAGCTGGCCACCAGGGGCCGGTACCCGTTCCGCTTGAGGCTCTCGACAAAGTCCCCCAGCGCCTTCGCGACGCTGGGGTTGGTCCTGCTGTCCGCGTCGAAGGCCACCACGGGGTCCCTGCAGCTCAACGCCTCAAGCACCCCGTCAACGTCCTTCCACGCGCTTACCCCGGGGACGCCCACAAAGGGAGTGTTCAGCAGCGCCGAGGCCACGTCGGCCTTCAGGGGGCCTTCCGTCACCCACACCTTGCCCCTCCCTCCCGTGTAGTGGGTGGGAGCCTTCGAGGACGTCCCGTTGGGCATCCCGTGGGACGAGAACCAGATGTACTTCCCCTGGTCCAGCCTCACCTGCAGGGCCTGTATCCTGCCCCGCACGTCCTTCACCGGAATTAAATACCCGGCCGGGCTCACGAAGTCCCAGAAGGGACCGTACCTCCCGTTCCGCGTGAAAAAACCGGGCACCCCTTTAAGAGAATAACCCTTCTCCAGGAGGTACCTGGTCACTTTCCAGCGGAATTTCGCGTCCTGGGGAACAGATTTGTAGAGGTTGTCGTGTATCTGCACATCACTCAGGCCGCGCCGCAGCAGGTCGGCTTTGTGCGGAGGGTCCAGCTTGAGAAGACCCAGAAACATCCGGTAAACCCTGTCCCTCTCCTCTATATCTGCCGCTTCCCCATCTTTACTGCCTTCACTATCTCCGGGGACCGGCACGCACTCCGGAAACTCCCCGTCCCGGAGCTGCCTGTAAGCAGTCTTCGCGTCCACCCCGCGGCACCTGGCCCACAGGGTGACCGCGTTCCCCTCCTCCCCGCACCGGTGGCACTTGAAGACCCCGGTCCCCGCATTGATATACAGGTGCCCTTTATTGGGGTGCTTCGCGGAGTCGCCGCAGAAGGGACACCGGTATATCCTTTCGTTTCCGGGGCCTTTCTTCGTGAACCGGAGGCCGAGCCTCTCAGCGACTCCGATAATGTCGAAGTCCTTCAGGCGGATCACCCCCTGGAAAAACTGCAGGGGGACGCGCGTAAGGCTCCCCCCCTCGCTTTCTGGACCGTGCAGGGCGCGGACTAGCTCGCCGCGATGTCCCTGAAAGATACGCTCTCTCGTTTCACCGCCCCCAGCTCCTGGAGCACGTCTTCGCCCCAGCCCAGCTTTTTGACCTGGGTGGCACCCAAACTCAAAAAGTCAAAGGGGTCCCTGCCCTCCTGCCTGATCCTCTCAAACGCGGCCTCCAGCGACCTCGCGTCCCACTTCCAGTAGACCGAAGGCACCAGGGCGAACTGCCTGCTCCCCACGACCACCGGCCCGCAGGCCGACACGTAGGCTTTTAAAATATCCTTCATTTGACCCAATGCAGTGTCAAGCCGTAGAATTTCTGCTCCTAGAGATTCAGCCTCCTGGTAGGTCCTCACCTCCCCGGGTACAGGAGGGAGGTTGCCGTCAACACACTCCGCCGCGTACTCGCAGCTCCGGCAGGCGTCCCCGGCCCTCGCCGGGAAGAGCTCCCGGTGGTCGCCGCCCTCGCTCACCCTGCAGAGCCTGTCCTGGATCTCCCGCGCCAGCGCGTACGCCCACTCACGCGCACCCTCCATGTCCCGGTAGGAAAACTCGTGCTCCAGGACCTCGTTCAACCGCAGGAAGACCAGCTTCCCCCTCACGGCCTTCCCCGTCCTCCTGGAAAGGTACCACGCATACAGCCCCAACTGGTGCGTGTCCGCGGGACCGTACGCCTTCCGGTTGGTCTTCCAGTCAATCAGCTCGATACGGCTCCCGTCCCGCCACAGGTCTATATACCCCTGGACCTGCGGGGCAAACGGGTCCTCCCCGTCCAGGGGGACCACAAAGTGCTCTTCCACCCTGTTCCCCGGGTGAAACTCCCGCAGGACAATGTCCCTGTAGGTGAGACTGAATACCTCTTCCGGGTCTATTTCGAGCGGGGAGGCCGCCAGCACCGCCTCCGACGCCACGCGGAAGAACACCTCGTCCTTACGCCCGAGCCTCATGGCCGCCTCAATGACCGCATGCGCGGCCTTCCCGGTCACCAGCGCCTCAGTGGGCGCCCCCCCAGCGCGCAGGCAGTAGTACCGGTAGAACGCCGCCGGGCAGGACTCGTACCTGGACAGCCGGCTGTACGAAAATACTTCCATCCCCACCGGCATCACTCCACACCCCTCCCTATTTTTTTGACTATCACTGACTTTCTGACTGTTACTGACCTTTTGACTATCGCTGACCTTCCGGCTGCGGGCTACAACCCCGCGATGACCTTCTTGAGCACCCTCCCCAGGGCCCGGGGCAGCACCCCGATGTCCCTGACGTACACCAGGTTGCTGTAAATTCTCTGCGCCTGAGCAAGATGGCTTTCAGGGCCGAAGTACAGCCCGATTACCCCGACGCCCGCCCTCTCCGCCTCCCGGACAGCCAGAGCGGTGTCCCTAACCCCTCTCCTGCCCGCGTAGTCCAGGTAGGGCATGCACGGCATCCCGTCCGAAAGAACAATGAGCACCTTCTGCTCCTCGTTCCTGAGAAGCAGCTCCCTGACGGCCACCCTGATGGAGTAGCCGTCCCTGTTCTCGGAAACGGCCTCCAGGCGGGCGATAGCGTGCTTCCTGTCAGCTTCGCCGAAACCCACCGCCCGGTAGTGCGTCACGTCGCTCCCGCTGGAAACCATACCGGTAAACCCGGTCACGCTCACCGGAACCTTCAGCCTCTCGCACACCTCGTAAAGCAGGCACGCAGCGCCCCTCGCAGCACGCATCCTGGGACCCATCATGCTCCCGCTGCAGTCCACCAGCAGGTAGACCGCCAGCCGGGGAGTGTCGCCCGGCTCGCTCACCCTGTAGAAAATCCCCGGGTCCCCCGTCCTGAGCTTCCAGAGAGCCCCGCAGTCCAGCTTCCCTTTGCGCAAATTGCGCTCCCTGACGGCGGCCCTGTACTCCAGGACACGGCGAATTTCTTCCACAGTCCTGGACACGTACCCCTTCACCCCGGAGTAGAGGTCTTCGTACTCGACCCTGGCGTACCTGTCAGGATCGAGTTTTTTAAGGACGAACTTAACCCCCCTGTGTACATCACGGGAAAGTTCTTTCGCAATCTCTTCCTCCGAGATGTCCGCCGCCGGGACCTCCAGCCTCGCGGCCCGGGAGGCCGCCGCCTCGATGGTCTCCAGCTCTTCCCCGGCGGACTCGAGTATTTCCAGGTAGTCATCCATGTCAATGTCGCCTCCCGAAGGTTCTCCGCCTCCGGGAAGTTCCAAAGGAATTCCCGAACCCCGTTCCTCGTCCGGGGATTCATCACCGCTTTCTTCCGGGGACCCCTCTTCCGGCAGGTCGTCCTCGAATTCCTCAAAGAAACCTTCATCCGGGAATTTCCCTTCTGGTAGGTCGTCCAAGGAGTCTTCAGGCTCTTCAAGTTCCGGGAAGCCTTCACCGTCCGGGTATTTTTCTTCCGGAGAGTATCCGCCATCTTCTTCGATGGTTTCCAGATCTTCGCTGCCCGGAGATTCTTCTTCCGAAGGACTTTCGTCACCCGAAAATCTTTCAGGTTCTTCTTCCGGCAGGTCTCCTTCCGGGGGTCCCCCGCCGCCGGGCCCTTCTTCCGGAAGATCCCCAAAAGAATCATCTTCAAAAGAATCTCCTTCAGAAGAATCTCCTTCAGGGGAATCTCCTCCAGAAGAATCTCCTTCTGGGGAATCTCCTCCAGAGGAATCTTCCTCCAGAAAATCCCCTTCCAGAGAGCCTTCTCCCGAAAGATCTTCCCTTTCCAGAGAACCTTCCTCCAGAAAATCTTCTTTTGAGAAATCCACTTCCTCCGGCGGAGCAGGAGAGACTGCCCGCTCACCCTCACCCGGCCCGAGCTCGTCCAGGCGCTCCCCGCGGCCGGTCTCGTCACCGGAACCGTCGATATCAAAACTCTCCTTCTCGTCTCCACTTCCGTCTTTTTTCTCTTCCCCGCAGTGGGAATAGGATTCTTTTCGAGAGACTTCCGGCAGCTCCGGCTCCCGGCGCGGGTCCAGCCCCCCTTCCGGCGCCCCCTCGGGAGAACCGGTCCCCACCGCAAGTACTTCTCCCGGGGGAGCGTACGAGGAAAGATAGCTTTTTACGATATCCAGAACCCTTTCCGCGCAATCCAGGGCGCCGCGGGTGTCTTTAGCCAGCCGACCCGCGTCGATGTGCGGGGCGCACTCCCTGACCAGTCCCATCACGTCCTCCTGAGACGCGATGGAGCCCGGCACCCTCCCCACCACGGCGTAGCAGGCCAGCGCACCCAGGAGCGCCCCGGGCCCCGTGCCCCAGTCCTTCCGGTTCACGAAGATGTAGTCATTCACGAACCGAAACCACAGCATGGCACCCGGATAGATGTTGGACATGCACCTCTCTATCCGGGCGTCTTCGATGA
>NZ_JBNATZ010000423.1:0-1660 GCF_049701015.1 Desulfofundulus sp. | reverse complement strand
GTCCCTCTTCCAGAGCCATCAATGCAAGTGTGCTTACGGCTTCGTATACGGAAAGCGTATGGAGCGTCCCCATCCCCGTGTGGCCGCTCCGGACAGCGTTGATCATCTGTCCCGCTTCGCCAACTCCACGGGCTTCACCCACTATAATCACATTGGGTGACAGCCTTAAGACAATTACAAAACACCTCCTCATGTCCCAGCCCAGCTCGGGATGCGCCTCCAGGGAAACTATGTCCCTGTCCGGGTACCACTCTTCTAAAAACAGCTCCCTGTCGGTCTCGAGGGTAACAATGCGCAGTCCCGGGTGCAAATACCTTACCAGAAAACGCAGAAGAGTCGTCTTCCCGGTATTCGCACTGCCGCTGATCAGGATGCTGGCACGGCCTTTAACCAGGACAGCCAGCAGGTTCAATAAATATTCGCTCATCGTGCCGCTCCCGGTGTAGCTGTCCTGTGTCATATCAAAAGTGCCGTGCCTCCTCAACACGAAGCAGGGTTCCTTGACCACGGGATACGTCAGCGCCGTAAGCCTGGTACCGTCAAGCCTCCGGGACTCGCATCCGGGGCTGCTCTCGTCCAGGTACGCCCTGTCGTGCTCCAGCATGCGGGCTATAATTTTGCGGATGTGTTCGCTGTCTTTAAAACAAATTTCTTCAGCACGCATATTTTTACCCTGGTACTGGTAGTAAATCTTCCGGGGGCCGTTGACGCGAATTTCGTCCACATGGGGCGTCCTGTAAAGACCTTCCACTACATCCAGGCCCCACAGGTACTCGTATATTTTCTGCGCGGCTTCTCCGTCGGGCATCCCGGGCACGGTCAGGCCGTATCTCTTCATTAACGACTCGACCGCGTCCCGGGCTTTTTCGTCGTACCCGGGCTGCCCGGCTTTGGCCAGCCAGAATATTTTTTCCAGCTCTTCCGTGTTGACGCGGGGATCGGCAAGCAGCTCCTGTATAATTGCAGTAGCTTCATGCAAGTGCCTTTCGCCGAGCCTGACGTTCACTATCCATCCCCCTCCTGACGAAATATTTCCAGCAGCGGTTCCCAGCCAGTTCCCCAAGCACCACCTCCCCTCAAGCTCCCCCGGCATCCCTGAAAGAGAGCGGCCTGGCATTTTGCCAGGCCGCATGGGAAACCGTCAGGTAACTAACTAGTTGACTGCGTATACCACGCTCGGAGCCGTACCAGTACTGTTCTGTCCTATCGTCCATCCCACGGACGTTGTCTCCGCAAAGTAATACTTCTTCCCGCCGTACTGGACATACTCGTACTTGCCGTCCTGCGGCAGCTCGTTGTCGTTCAACGCCACACCTGCGAGCATGTGCCCCATCCTGGGGTCAAGCACGCCGGGACGGTAGTAGAACAGCGCCACGTCATAGCCCATATTCTTGAGCAGTGCCGCGTAAAGAACCGACAGGGCATCGCAGTCCCCGCCCTCCACCAGGGTCTGGACCGGCAGCTGCGGCGGGTTCACGACATGATAGCCCCGGTTCTGCACCATCGCAAGTACCACCTGCGCCAGGTGGTACCTGTCCATACTGGGCAGGCTGCCCTTCAGCTGGTCCGCCACCCCGGAAAGGAAGCCGTAATTGTACTTTTCGGTCACCCACGGAGCCACGTTATAGTCAGCGTAGACCCCCTGCATCAGCCCTTTCAC
>NZ_JBNATZ010000422.1:0-2147 GCF_049701015.1 Desulfofundulus sp. | reverse complement strand
CCGGGAAAGGAACTCGCCTGGCCACCTATGCCGCACGTTGTATAGAAAATGAAATTTCTATTTCAAAACCTAGCGGATATCCCTGGAAAATGATGTGGATGACACTGATTTTTCGCTGTCGGGAATTCTTGCTACTACCGTGATGGAAACGTCCTTTAAACCGTTGTCTCCACTTTTCCCCCGCCCCGCAACTATCACCTGAGCCACCAGCTCCCGTACAAGGGCCTTCTTTTCCTCAAATTCCAGCTCGTCCAACTTAGAGAGGACATTCCTGGCCAGTATGCGCAGCTCTTCTATACGCGAGAACGTCCCTTCCGTTCCTTCCAGAACCGCAAGGATCTCTTTTCTGCGCTGCTCCAATCTAATTTTCCGTCTTTTCAGTTCTTCCAGCTTTATCTTGGTCTTGGCGTCGAGTTCAAACAACCCGGAAGCGAGGACATCCAAAACCGCCTCGCGACCTTTCTCCACTTCCGCAATGCGCTTTTCCACTGTCTCCAGTTCCCGGCGAAGCTCGTTTACCTGGGGCATCGCTTCCATGGCTTCCCGGACCAGCTCTTCCGGATCGTTCAGCCATGAGCGTATTTGTTCCCAAACTGCCTTCTCTATTACACGGGCAGGCACCATCTTGACCGGGCGACATCCTTTCCTGGGCGCTCCTTCGTAGCTCTTGTAGCAAGTGTACCTCCTCTCGCACTTACCCCACCACCGAGCATATATACCGGTCATGGTGTTCCCGCACTCCGCACACGTTAAAAGCCCGGACAGAAGATATTCGTGCTGGCTTTTACCAGCCCATAAACGCCTGGCTTCTTTGAGTTTTTCCTGTACCCTTTCCCATGTTTCGATGTCCACCAAAGCAGGAACGGGAATGTACAGTCCTTTGTAGCGCCACATACCGATATAAACAGGGTTAGTAAGTATCTGACGCACCACCATCCTGTGCCATTTCCCTTTCTTCGTTTTGGTGGGAACGGCCAGCTCATTCAATCGCCGGACGACTCCGTTCACCCCAATGTCTTCTGTAGCGAACCAGCGGAACATATCGCGTACAATATCAGCTTCCTCGTAATGAGGGCTTACCTTATCTGTGTCCGGATCGTAAGTATAGCCATAAGCGTAAAAACCAATAGGAATACCGCCCTGCCTGGCTTTCTGCATTTTTCCCCTGGTCATCCGTTCCCGGATCTTTTCTTTTTCAAATTCCGCTATAGCTCCCCTTATGGCATAAAACATTCTGCCCTCCGGGGTGTCTTTCCACTCAAAATCCAGAAATTCCAGCCGCACTCCCGCTTTCTCAAACTCTTCAGTGAGAAGCAGCTGGTGGGCCAGTTTACGAGACAGCCTATCCGGGTCTCTGACCACCACGATGTCAATTCGCCCTTCTTTAATTGCATCGCGCAGAGCAGCCAGGGCGGGCCTGTCCAGGGTAGCTCCCGTTACGCCCTCGTCGGTAAACTCCAGTACCTGCCTTGCTCCCAGCGATTCGGCCCTGCGCCGGCACGCCTCTTTCTGTTCAGACAGAGAGTATCCATGCTTGGCCTGTTCCTCGGTACTCACTCGGAGATAGATCGCTGCTCGCATTTCCCCATTTTCTCCTTTAACATTTTCCGGGCCAGGAGACGGTATGCGCCGCGAAGCCCTGTCCCTCCCAGAGAGTAAATAACCTTTACAGGAACAGAAGGTGTGTTATCCCTGTGTTTCTGCGCCGGGTATTTACGGTCAGTCACAGGCTATCTCTCCTTTCGGTATATTTCTACGCAGGAGGTAAATTGTCCTACAACAAAAAAGCACGGGGCTGAACCCGTGCCTTAAACCGCAACCCGCCTCGGCGGTATTTCCGCCGCGTAATTTTTTGATCCCCACAAAACCATTTTCCCGACCTTCAGCGACTCCCGCACGTCGACGAGCCGGTGGTTCCGGCTGCCCCTGAAGGGCAGGGATAGGTCTGCTTCTCCCTGTACGAACCGCCCGTCCACCACCACGTCCGCCAGGACCAGCAGGCGGCGCACCGCCGGGTCCGGGTGGGCCAGGAGCTGTTCCCAGGTGTAGCCCGTGTAGACCCACAGGTCGAGGCCCCTGGCTTTCACCTGCCGGGCCACCTTAGCCAGGGCCGCCGCCTGGCAGAAGGGCTCCCCGCCGGAAAAAGT
>NZ_JBNATZ010000421.1:0-2365 GCF_049701015.1 Desulfofundulus sp. | reverse complement strand
TCCACGCTGTGGGCGTAGGTGTACATATCAGCAGAGCATATCTCGGTAAGGTTGCCGACGACCTCTTTTCCTGCCAGGATCTCGTCCACAATCCTCTCTACCGTTTCTACAACTCTTTCAAAGCCCTTCCGCTTCTCACCCTGGCTCCACCCGCGGACCACGTTCATCACATCGCTCCGGACCTCATCTTCCAGGAGGTTCCGGTGCTCCTCGCTCAAGTCAGTCAGACCGTCCACATCGACCGCGAGGATCCCGCACCTCCTCAGAGACATGACGTAGCTGGCGGTCAGCACCGTACCTTTTTTCAAAAGGAGCTCCCCGTTTTTCCCGTAAACGGGCCGGGCCAGCTTCATGCCGGGCAGAAGAAATTTCGTCGATATCTTCAAAAAAACACCTCCCCACCCACCCTGGTTAAAACCAGGTTGCCTTTGGCTGGTTACCTTGCCGTAAACTCGAAAACTTCGGAGGAACCCTCCGCTCCTCTAGCTTCCACACGCTTTCTCCCTTCCCCGTCAGAAACCACAAGCACGTACCCGGAAGCATTTTTCTCGTACTCATACTCCCTACCCCACGGACCGACTTGCGGCCACTTAATACATGCCAGCGACGGATCATTCGGGTAGGCTCCGTTGACAGAGTAATAAACATCCAGGTCTGCCGCCATGAGATTGAGCTCCGCTCTCGCTCGCTGTACCCTGGTCCGATCGATATACCTGGCGCAGGAAATCGCACTCGTACAGCCCAAAGCGGCAATAATGGCCATAACCACCACCAGTTCTACCAGGGTAAAACCTCCCGTCGTAGGGTTTGTAAGACGAATCAGCAGTCACCTCCCGTCCCCCAAAAATACCGGGCTCCGTGATCAGGTACCCCCCCTTGCGGTCGTGCTGTGGCCCGACCACAGGATAAGGGGTCGTTGGTTCACGCCAGTTCCAGCATCCCCACCAAACAAAATGAGGGGGACTACTGCCCCCTCGATTTTAAAAAAAAGCCCGGCGGAACCGGGCTCGCCAATCTGCGCAACTACCCTACCTTTTCATTCCGCCAGGCTGTTCACGCCTGTACCGTTGACCAGGAGATCGCCGGAAACCGTGCCGGATGCGGTCGCCGTGGCGCACTCCGTCCAGCACCCGTCCTTGTCGCACTCGGTCCAGCAGTACCCGTACTCCACGGTGTACCTGGCCGTCAGCGTGTACTCCTTCGGCTTCTCAGCCATCATCTTCCTCTCCAGGATCGACCATATCCTGGCACCGTCCATCCCCCAGTCCTCCTGGAACTCCACCTTCGCCTCGTGACCGTCCGGTTTCATGCGGACCGTCACCGTACCTACCGGCGGGTACGGCGTGCCAAACGTGAACTCGGGGTTCTTCTTCGGGTAGGTCAGGCTGGCGCTGGTCACCTTCCACCACGTGACCCAGCCTTTAGGCGGTTTCGGCTCGGGCGGCCTCAGCGTCGCCGTCACCCAGTCCGTCCACTTCGCCGTGCCCGCCGGCCTGGTCACCCTCCTGTCCTGGCTCACCGCCCGGAACGTCAGGCTGCCGGGACCTGATGGACCTTGCTGCTTGTGTACAACCACAATCAGCGCCTCGTCGCTGTTGTCCGACCAGTTCGCGTCCTCGGACACGTCCACCGGGTTGACCTTGACCACTATTTTGCTGTCCCCGTCCTGGGCAGTCACCGACACCCTGTATCTATACTCCTGGCCCGGCTGGAACTCCACCGCGCTGCCCGGGCCGGGTGCGCCGCCCTCCGGCTCGAGAGCCACGGGGTACTCGTGACCGCTAACCACGTGGTAAGCGATAAGCTTCGCCCGCGAAGGGCCGGGGGAGCCCCGCTTCAGCCCGAAGGTGACCGTGAAGGCCAGCTTCTGCCCCGGGTCGGCCTGGACCTGCTTGGGTGCTATCCTGGCGTAAAAGTCGGGTGGGACCCCTTTGGGAACCCCGTACCACTCCACATACACGGGCAGCCACCAGCGCCAGCCCTCCACGGCGTTCGCCAGGTTCGGGTTGGACTCGTCACCGGGGAAGCGGTTCTCCTTGCGGTTGATGGCGTTGTCCATAGGAGCAAGATTTAACTGCCACTGCACGCTCACCGTTCCTTTCAACAGGTCCTCGCCGGTCTCTCGAACGGAGAAGTTCTCAGGCTTGCGTTTGTAGTGGCGATTTTGGTACCTTTGCCAGCCATAATACCTTTCTTTTTCAGGATCACCCGGCTTCCACCAGGGGTTGGGGTAGCCGTGGCCCTGGAGGGCAGCGTAGGCATCGTACTCCTCCTGCCCGAAGTCGCCCCTGACCTCGATCCGGGTGACCTTGTACCGCTTCAACAGGTCGGAAGGCAGAGTGTACACCGCTCTCGCTTTCTTGTC
>NZ_JBNATZ010000420.1:0-2541 GCF_049701015.1 Desulfofundulus sp. | reverse complement strand
AGCTCACGGGCCGGTTCCGGCCTGGCGGCCCGGTCAAAACCCGGCCGCCTGCCCTGCCGGCAATCCCCGTAAAGAGTGAACTGGGAGACAACGAGCATTTCCCCTCCGGTGTCTAGCACCGAGCGGTTCATTTTACCCTGCTCGTCCTCAAATATGCGTAAACCGGCCACTTTTTGCGCCAGGTAGCGGGCGTCCTCAACGCCGTCTTCCCGCCCCACCCCCAGCAGCACCACGAGCCCGGGTCCGGTAACCGACACCCGCTCTCCACCAACCGTAACTGAACCTCTGGTCACCCGCTGAACTACTGCCCGCACGATCAATCCCTCTTTCAGCTTCAACACCGGCCGGTACAGAACACCAGCTCCCGGTCCTGCCGGCCGGGTCCATACCTGCACATCCTGTCCCTCGCCCCGCGGAGGCTCTCACATATTATGCCCCACTTAGAGCCCACCGCAGAACACCCACAGGTCGAAATACGTTTTCTACATACGTTTTCTAAATACGTTTTCTTCACCGTTGCCGGGGCTATAACTTCTGTAACGGAGCTGCCATCAGAGGCCAGAAAGCACGGCTTAAAGATTCGCCGTCAACCAGGCTGTTTCCTGCCTGTTTCCTTATTTAACCTTACACACAGTCCGAAATGACACGTTTTAAATTATTGCTTTTTGGCAACCGTAATGCTAATATGGACATATGTAATAAATGTCTTGAGGGCTGAATCCGGTATGGATGTAGCAGCTGATATTATCCCGGTTATCTTAAACAGTATCAGCGATGGTGTTTTTACTGTTAATCTCGATTGGCGCATTACTTTCTTTAACCGGGCTGCGGAGGAAATTACAGGGGTCCCCCGTGAAGAAGCCGTCGGGCGTTTTTGCTGGGAAGTATTTCGCGCCAGCATTTGCGAGAGGGAATGTGCGTTGAAACATACTCTGGAAACCGGTTGTCCGGTGATAAACAGGGCTGTTTATATTGTTAATGCTTACGGTAAAAAAGTTCCCATCAGCATAAGCACCGGCATACTCAGGAACGAGGCCCGGCAGGTCATCGGCGGTGTGGAAACCTTCCGCGACCTCTCCCTGGTTGAAGAATTACGCAGAGAATTGCGGGGGCGCTATACTTTTGCCGATATCATAAGCAGGAATCACAGGATGCAGGAAATATTTTCGATTCTTCCAGACATAGCGGAAAGTGATAGCACGGTGTTGATTGAAGGTCCGACCGGTTCGGGAAAGGAACTGTTAGCCAGGGCCATTCATAATTTAAGCCCGCGAAGGGATAAACCCCTTGTAGCCGTAAATTGTGCCGCCCTTCCGGATACTTTGCTGGAGTCGGAGCTTTTCGGTTATGAGGCAGGCGCCTTTACCGATGCCAGGAAGAGCAAGCCCGGTCGTTTTGCCAGGGCTCAAGGGGGAACTCTTTTCCTGGATGAAATTGGCGACATTTCTCCGGCTTTACAGGTAAAACTTTTGCGGGTGTTACAGGAAAAAGAATTCGAACCTCTGGGTGCCGTGCGTCCGGTAAAGGCCGATGTACGGGTACTGGCAGCTACCAATAAAGACCTGGCCGCGCTGGTAGAAAAGGGTTTATTTCGTCAGGATTTGTACTACCGGATCAATGTGATTAAAATTACACTGCCTCCTTTATCTGAGCGCAAGGAAGACATTCCTCTACTCGTGGAACATTTTATCGACAGGTTAAACATCCTGCGGGGCAAAGCCATTGATGGAATTTCTGAAGAAGCCCTGGCCCTGTTATGGCAGCACGACTTCCCAGGTAATATACGGGAACTGGAAAATGTCATTGAACATGCCTTTATCCTTTGCAAAGGTGGGCTCATCAAACCGGAGCACCTGCCTCCTTATCTGCAGACCGCTGGTGATGGACCCTGTCCCGGGAAAGGCAAAACCCTGGCCGAAATGGAAGCCCGGATGATTTATGAAGCGCTTATCAGGAACCGGGGGAAACGCAGTCTGGCAGCCAGGGAACTGGGCATTGACAAGACCACGCTATGGCGCAAAATGAAGCGATATGGCATAAAAATCCCGGCCAGTGACAGTTTGAACAGGGCAGAATAAAGTTGCATTTTGCAATAGCAATATGCTTGGAACGGGTGCACTTTGCAATTGAGTCGCCACCGTTTTGCCCAGGGAAATGTGGACGGGTGAGGCCGCGGGGTATTCGGACGACGGGGGCCTTCGCCGCCCTCACTTTTACTCTGGCACGTTCTTTGCACGGGGTAATGGGAACAGACGGGGTTGCAAACTGAAGAGGCATTGCTGCTGCCAGATATGAAACGACTTGGACGGGGTGTAAAATTATGAAAGTTGCTCTCGCCAGGTGGAGCAATCGCATATCCCCCCTCTTCGATGTGGCTCAGGAAGCGCTGGTGGTGGAAATCAGCCGGGGCCAAATTATTTCCAGAAAGCACGTAAGGCTGGATGATTCAGGGTGGCCTCCCCGGATTGAACAACTTGCCCGTCTGGGAGTTAAGGTACTCATATGTGGCGCCATAAGCAACTTTCTTTTGCACCAGGTGAT
>NZ_JBNATZ010000419.1:0-5631 GCF_049701015.1 Desulfofundulus sp. | reverse complement strand
GTTTAGTCTGCGAAAATGGGCAGGGGTTGGGCTAAATTAAAGTGAGAATTGACAGTGTAGAGCAGTGAAACTCGTGGAATGCGTACCAAATTTTAGCGAAGGCCGCCGGTTGGAGGTGGTACAGGAGATCCTGGACACGATCAAAAGCGTAAGCGGGGTGCGTCTGCTGGACTCCAGCTCTGACCACAGCCACAACCGCACAGTGGTGACCTTCGTAGGGAGCCCGGAGAGCGTTAAAGAGGCTGCCTTTCTTGCGACGGCGAAAGCTGCTGAGCTGATCGACATGGAGCAGCACAGAGGCGAGCACCCGCGGATCGGGGCGACAGACGTCATCCCCTTCATCCCGGTGAGCGGAGTGACGATGGAGGAGTGTGTGGAACTTGCCTGTCAGCTTGGGAAAGAGATCGGGGAGAAGCTGAGGATCCCCGTCTACCTTTATGAGGAGGCGGCGATCCGTCCTGAGCGGAGGAGCCTTGGAGCGATCCGCAAAGGGGAATACGAAGGCCTCAAAGAAGCGATCAAGACTCCTGAGAGGCAGCCCGATTTTGGGCCAGCCGAGATGCATCCGAGCGCAGGTGCCACAGCGGTAGGCGCCAGGCCGCCGCTGATCGCCTATAACATCAACCTTGGCACGAGCGACGTAAATATTGCCAAGGCGATCGCCAAATCGATCAGAGGTAGCAGCGGCGGATATCCGAGCATCAAGGCCCTTGGTATCCTGATCGAAGAAACGGGTACTGCCCAGGTCACAATCAATGTTTGCAACTTTCGCCAGGTCTCCCTGGCGCGGGTCTTTGAGACAGTGAAGAGCGAAGCAGAGCGGTACGGAGTGAACATCACCAGCAGCGAGATCGTCGGTCTTGTGCCGCTGGACGCCATTGTTGACGCAGTTGCCTTTTACCTGCGCCTTGCTGGCTTTAAATCTGACCAGGTTTTGGAGAAGAGGCTGCAGGAGAGCTGATGGAGGGAAAAGAGATGCTGACAAAACTGAGCGTAGAGGGATTCATCGAAGAAGTCGCCTCATCCTCACCGGCGCCAGGGGGAGGGAGTGTCTCCGCTTTAGCCGGGGCTTTGGGAGCGGCGCTGGTAGCGATGGTTGCCCGGCTGACCGAAGGCAAAGATACCGGCGGTGATGATCTTCAAGGGGTCTTGGGGAAGGCAGAACAGCTGAGAGCCTCCCTCAAAGAGAGCATCAGCGAAGACACCGCAACCTTCAACCGGGTGATGGCTGCCTACCGCCTGCCCAAGCAGACCGAAGAAGAGCGCCAGCGGCGCTCCGAGACGATCCAGGACGCTCTACTGGCAGCGGCCCGGCTCCCCTTGAAGGTGGCACGGGATTGCCTGGAAGTCATGCGGCTCTGCGAGTGGGCTGTAAAGCACGGGAAGCCGAACGCCTTAAGCGATGTCGGTGTGGCCTTGCAGATGGCGCGCTGTGGGCTGGTCGGCGCCCTTTACAACGTCGCCATCAACATCGAGGGGCTTAGAGACCCTGAGCTTCGGGAGCAACTCGCATCCGAGAGAAAAGCACTTTTGAGCCAGGCCGACCTCATCGCCAGCAACCTGGAAGAGGCAATTTCCAGCAGGTTTGATTGAAACTACCTGAAAAATCAAGAGAAAATGAGGATCAGGAGGAAGAGACTGGATGATTGGCAACCTTGACATTTCGAAGGCGATGACCATCAAGCTCGATAACGAGTTACCGGAGATGCCGGAGTTCGAACCTGGTATCAGGCGGGCGCCGAACAGGGGGTTCCGGCTGACCCCGGCTCAGACGAAGCTTGCCTTAAAGAACGCCCTCCGCTATGTGCCTGAGGAACTGCACGAGAAGCTGGCGCCGGAATTCCTAAACGAACTGATGACCCGGGGGAGGATCTACGCCTACCGGTTCCGTCCCCCAGGGAGGATCTATGCCAAGCCGATCGACGAATACAGAGGTAACTGTATCGAGGGTAAAGCCTTCCAGTTGATGATCGACAATAACCTCGATTTCGAAGTTGCCCTTTACCCCTATGAGCTAGTCACCTATGGTGAGACGGGGAGAGTCTGCCAGAACTGGCTACAGTACAGATTGATCAAAAAATACCTGGAAGTCATGACCCAGGACCAGACGCTGGTAGTGGAGTCTGGCCATCCGCTTGGGCTTTTTCCCTCGAAGCCAGACGCCCCGAGGATAATCATCACCAACGGCCTGATGGTAGGCATGTACGACAACCCCTATGACGAAGAGATCGCCGAGGAGTTAGGAGTTTCCAACTATGGGCAGATGACAGCTGGTGGCTGGATGTACATCGGCCCGCAGGGGATCGTCCACGGCACCTACAACACCATCCTCAATGCTGGGAGGCTGAAGCTGGGGATCCCGCACGACGGTGACCTGCGCGGCAAGCTCTTCGTCTCCTCCGGGCTGGGGGGGATGAGCGGCGCCCAGCCGAAGGCTGTAGAGATCGCCCGGGGCGTGGGGATCATCGCCGAAGTAGACTACTCCCGGATCAAGACGAGGTATGAGCAGGGTTGGGTGAGCAAAGTCACCGACGACCTGGATGAGGCTTTCCGGATCGCTGACGAATGTCTCCGAAAGAAGGAGCCGATGTCGATCGCCTATTACGGCAATGTGGTCGATCTTCTGGAATACATCGTCAAGAACAACATTCACGTCGACCTGCTCTCTGACCAGACATCCTGCCATGTGGCTTACGAAGGCGGCTATTGCCCGCAGGGGGTCACCTTTGAAGAGCGGACACGGCTGCTTGAGACCGACAGAGAGAAATTCAAAGAGCTGGTAGACAGGAGCCTGAGGCGCCACTACGAGCTGATCAAGACACTGGTCGAAAGAGGCACCTACTTCTTTGACTACGGCAACTCCTTCATGAAGGCGGTCTTTGACGCCGGCGTGAAAGAGATTGCCAGGAACGGGGTGGATGAGAAAGACGGCTTCATCTGGCCTTCATATGTTGAAGACATCATGGGGCCGATGCTTTTCGACTACGGTTACGGGCCTTTCCGTTGGGTCTGCCTGAGCGGCAAGCATGAAGACCTGATCAAGACCGACAGGGCGGCGATGGAATGCATCGATCCCAACCGCAGGCCGCAGGACCGGGACAACTACATCTGGATCCGGGATGCCGAGAAGAACAACCTGGTAGTTGGCTCCCAGGCCAGGATTCTCTACCAGGACGCCGAAGGGCGGGTCAAGATCGCCCTCAAATTCAACGAGATGGTGCGGCGCGGCGAGATCGGGCCTGTGATGATCGGGAGAGACCATCACGACGTTAGCGGCACCGACTCACCATTCAGAGAGACCGCCAACATCAAGGACGGCAGTAACGTCATGGCGGAGATGGCGGTACAGTGCTTCGCCGGCAACGCAGCACGTGGGATGAGCCTTGTAGCACTGCACAACGGCGGGGGTGTTGGCATCGGCAAAGCGATCAACGGTGGCTTCGGCCTTGTGCTGGACGGCAGCGAACGAGTCGACAGGATCATCAAATCCGCCCTTCTCTGGGACGTGATGGGAGGGGTGGCCAGGAGGGCCTGGGCGCGTAATGAGCACTCACTCGAGACGAGCATCGAATTCAACCGGGCATACCAGGGAAAAGGCCACATCACCCTGCCCTATCTGGTAGATGAGAACTTGCTCGATGAGGTTGTATCCAGAGCCTTCAAGGAATAGGCTCTGGATACAACCTTTAAGCACCTTATAGCGAGGGGGTTATACTTATGAAATTAAATTTCATCAAAATGAGTCCTTGTCAGAACACTACAGTTCTTGTTACAGAGTACTGCTCCAAAAAATATTATGCTCTAATAGCCGAACAGGCAATGAGTTATGACGGTCTATGTGCCGAGCAGGTAGGATTTATCGTCCCTCCCAGAAAAATAAATTCAGTTTTGGGTATGGAAATGGCAGGGGGAGAATTTTGTGGCAACGCCTGCCTTTGTACTGCGGTATATGCAGTATATGCTGGAATTTGCGAAGAGGGAGATTTTTTTATAGATGTATCAGGATCAAGTAATCTGTTAAGATGTCATGTAAAAGCGCTTTCTAATTATGTGTATTACGCAAAATGTGAAATGCCTCCCTTCCTTTCAATTAACGATATAATTATTGAAATTAATCATAAGGAGATAAAAGGAAGTATGGTATTATTTGAGGGCATAAGTCATTTTGTTTTTAAATCATGGTCAAATTTTGGTGAGGATGATTACTACAAAGTGCTGGATATTGTTAAATCCAATGTTTCATCTGATGCTATTGGTATTATTCCATACTATGAAATAAATAATGGTGAGTATGAAATCAAGCCATTTGTCTATGTAAGGTCTACCAAAAGCCATGTGTTTGAAAAAGGTTGTGGTTCGGGAAGCATGGCATTAGGAATTTACCTTAATAAATATCAGGGCATGAGGGATAAAATTGTAGTAAGACAGCCTGGTGGTGCTATAACAGTTGAAGTAGGAGAAAAAATTTTCATATCCACTGATGTTAAAATAACTTGTGAAGGTACAATAGTTATATAGTGAGTTTCCGCTGAGAAAGCTTGCTAAAATGTTAATGAAAAGGCAGATAAATCGTGGAGGGGATTTCCTTTTCCCAGTAATGGACCCTCAACTGGGGTCCGTGTTTAGGGTGTTCCTGCCATATTCCCTTAACTAAGAGTTGTTCCCCTTCGGAAATATTGCAAAAATCCCCCAGGGCTTTTATATCTCCACTGGGGGTTTTAATAATTATGACGGCGAAAGTTTCTGTCTTTAAAAGAAACCTTGTAATGGTTCCTTCAATCATATCACTGGTATCAGAAGTAGCGTTGAGCAACGTGATTTATCCCCCCTCGACGGGCGCAAGCTGCGAATTTCTTTCTTGGTCAGACAACCAACGCGAACCTTCCCCGAGGCGCCGTATTTTTCAGTAGCTGCGAACGGGCCAGTCTCAAGTTTTTCTACGACATTTTGATAAGCGACCAGACCAGCCAACTGCATAAAATCAACATGGCCGGTGTTACTGCAAAGTGTTCCACTAGACCGCCAGTGCGAATTAAGGGCACCCGGAAGCGAGTTTTTAATGGCCATAACCAGGACACACCCTGGGGATTAAGGGTATCCATTAACAGATGGGAAAAGTGACCAGATAGTACCAGCAGTGCTGAATGATTGTATACGTATACGGGTGCGTACCAAAAGCGTAACACAATGACTGGCAGTAGAATTATCACCATAGCTCCCAAAACTGAGTGCAACGGTCCACGGTGGCCTAGGTTACTTGAACTGCCCACGCAGCTGGCGCCACAACCCGACCTAGCTTCGAGTGCGGGTCGTCCAGGTCCGGCGATAGAGCGGCCACACCGGCAATGCCGGCGGATATGGCCGCTGTTCGTAAGTCGGTGTGCTGGCCGGCCAGAAGTAACCCGGCAGCCGCACCGCTCAAAAAATGTGTGCGCCACAGCAACTTACTCACCCCCCTCCCCCCTTAAAAAAAGAGCCAGGTATGCAACACACGCACATACCTGGCGGGTATTTACAATTTTTCTTCACTTTTTGCAGCATTAAGGTAATAACATAGCATTGGGTGGAAAAAGATTCCTCCAGTTGTTCCCTTAATTCTTTCCCGGCTCTCTTCTGCTGGTTTAAGACCTT
>NZ_JBNATZ010000418.1:0-1213 GCF_049701015.1 Desulfofundulus sp. | reverse complement strand
CAGGAGGCCTTGCAGGTACTTTGGGGTTGAAGAAACGTTCCGGTTGGGACCCCGGTGAGGAAATTAAACGCTTGAAGGAACGAGGCCTTATTACTGGTGACCATGCTCCCGATGCAGTTGTTACCTGGGGTGAACTGGCAGCGGTTTTAAACCGTATGCTGGATCGTTTCCAAAATTGAGAGAACAGTGGGAAGAGTGACTGTCTACCCGGAGTGATGCTCCGGGTCTTCATTTTTGTCGAGAAGGTTGAAGATGAGGTATATCCGGTCCGGGTGTGGTGTGGACACAGTTTTTAGCCCTACCCTGTTCTCTGAGGAGAAAATATGCTAAACTGGTGTGAGGAAAAAACAAAAAAAGGCGAGGGGTTGTGGAAATGGACGGAACAAATTGTACAACTTGCAGTGACAGGGATAACGGGCGGTGCAATACAGGACAATGTAGCGGGTCGCCCATCTTGCCTCAAAACGATGCCAGTGATATTAAGCAGGTGATTGCAGTAATGAGTGGGAAAGGTGGGGTGGGTAAGTCATCGGTCAGTTCTCTGCTGGCCATTGCACTGGCCCGCCGGGGTCGCAGGGTTGGTATACTGGATGCGGATATCACCGGACCCAGCATCCCCAAGCTTTTTGGCTTGCTGGCCCGTCCCGAGCAATTTAAAAACTATATCTTGCCGGTCAAAACATCGCTGGGTATCCAGGTTATGTCCTTGAACCTTTTCCTGCCTCAAGAAGATGACCCCGTAGTTTGGCGTGGTCCCATTCTTTCCAGTGCCGTGAAACAATTCTGGACCGATGTGGCCTGGGGCGAACTGGATTACTTAATTGTGGACATGCCTCCGGGTACCGGGGACGTTCCCCTGACAGTAATGCAGTCCCTTCCTCTGGATGGGCTTGTGGTAGTTTCTTCTCCCCAGGACCTGGCCATGATGGTGGTGGGTAAAACCATTAAAATGGCCCGCCAGGCAGCCATTCCCATCCTGGGATTGGTGGAGAATATGAGTTATATTACCTGCCCTCACTGTGGTGAAAAAATTCAACCGTTCGGTAATGGTGACTTAAGAGAGGAAGCTGGCAAAAGGGGCCTGCCCGTACTGGCAGTTTTGCCCGTAGACCCGGAATTGGCAAAATTGGCCGATGACGGCCGCATTGAAGATTATGCTGAAACGTCACTCCATAATTTAGGACCACTGGTTGAGCTTGTTGAAAAAAATTAT
>NZ_JBNATZ010000417.1:0-1346 GCF_049701015.1 Desulfofundulus sp. | reverse complement strand
TGACCGCCGAAAACCATCTGTTCGATAGCCTCTTCCACCTGATCGAGGCCCTCACCCGTCTTCACCGAAATTACCTTGACGGGCTTATCGGGGAAGAGCCGGCCAACCTGGCGGGCCACCGCTTGACCGTCACCTATATCACACTTGTTAACCAGTATAATTCCCTTTTGCCCCTTAACCAGCTCCAGTACGGAACGATCCTCAGCCGTCAGACCGGTACTTGCATCCAGCACTACAAGGACCATGTCGGCCGCTTTAACCAGCTCCCGGGAACGCTCAACACCAATCTTCTCAACTATATCATCGGTTTCTCGCAAGCCGGCTGTATCAGCCAGACAAATGGGTATACCCCTGATATTCACAACTTCCTCTATAACATCTCTGGTGGTCCCGGGAATTTCAGTGACAATGGCCCGCTTCTCCCGCAGCAGCGAGTTAAGTAAGGATGATTTACCAACATTTGGCCGCCCCACGATAACAGTACGCAAACCCTCCCGGTAAACCCTCCCAAACCGGGCCTGCCGGAGAAGCTCCTCCAGTTCATGCATAATATGGCGTACAGCTTCCATCAACTCTTCCCTCAGACCCTCATCACCAACATCTTCAGGAAAATCAATACTTGCTTCCACGCGGGCCACCAGACCGAGCAGACGCTCCTGAAAGGCACGCACTCTGGAAGATAGTTCCCCGGTTAATAAGGACATGGCGACAGAAAGACCAGCTTCCGTCTTGGAACGGATAATATCCAGAATGGATTCAGCCTGTGCCAGGTCCAGGCGACCATTTAAAAAAGCCCGGCGTGTGAATTCGCCAGGCTCGGCAAGCCTGGCGCCATGCTGCAGCACAAGTTCCAGGGTCCGGCGCAAGGGGACGATACCGCCGTGACAGTTAAACTCCACAATGTCTTCCCTGGTATAAGTCCGTGGTGCATACATAACACCCATCAGGACCTCATCCACCGGTTGCCCTGTGGACGGGTCAACCACCAAACCGTAAAATAAGCGATGGCTACCCTGGTTACGCCAATCAGCACCCGTACGGCTGACAAACAATTTCTCGGCAATCTCAATGGCACCGGGACCGGAAACACGGACAATACCGATGGCTCCTTCACCCGGTGGTGTAGCAATAGCAGCAATGGTATCGTCCAACATACAGACCACCACCATTTGAAAAAACCCAGCCAGGATAAGACCGGCTGGGTCTTCATTTTACAGTCATCATTTTTTGGGTGAGATAATTATTTTGCGATACGGTTCTTCACCCTCGCTATAGGTATAAATATCGTCCCTTCCTTGAAGGGCCGTATGGATAATCCTGCGCTCATGGGAACTCATAGGTTCCAG
>NZ_JBNATZ010000416.1:0-1418 GCF_049701015.1 Desulfofundulus sp. | reverse complement strand
GCCTCCTGCCTGCCGTTGAAATAGAATAATTTAACAACGGAGGTGGGGGCCGATGTTGTCACCAACCATCCATACTAACCTTACCATAGCCCGCCTATTTTTTCCCGATAATGTATTGGAAGAACTTCTCCGCGCAATTCCTGAATACACCGATGAATACCAGCCCGAAACGGGTGAAATTGTGATCACCGGTGTGATACCAGATGGTTGTTACCAGCACGTTCTAAACTGTTTATGTTTTTTGGCTGAACTTGACCGGCAAGGTATTCTGGTTCTGGTTGGAGTCGATAAAAAATCACTGGTTGAAACGCTGGTGTTTCACGATATAGGAAAGGTTCAGCCAAAACTTACAGTAGGGGCTCGCGTGCGTCCCAGTGAGGTTTTCGAAGATGGGCGGCAACATGCTGCGCGCAGTTCGTATCTCGCCCTGCGAGATTACTGTGTGAGTGATACCGTAGTTACCCTGATTCACTATCACCATCACAAAGAGGGAGAACTTCCCGGCTCTTTTCCGGCTGAATTGAAACCCGCATACCGTCTTGTTCGTTTAGTGGACGGGCTTTCAGCAGCTATCACGCGGCGCGGCGCGCGCGTTCGCCTGAGCGTGCGGGGGCATGAAATTGCAGTTTACGAAGAAAGCAGGCATCCGGATTATAATGGGTGCCGCATAGTGGATCTTCTTTCAGGCCGCGTATGGCTTAATGGCGATGGTGAACGTCGGTAGGTTTAAATCAAACTTGGGATCATTAAGTATCCTAATCCGTGAAGTTTTCATTGTTTGAACTTGATGCGAGGGGGACTGCGGGAATGAGAGTGCCCATTGGCATGAAAATCGGTGGCGGCTTTGTTTTACTGCTCCTTTTCATGGTTGTCGTAGTAGTTCAGTCATTGTTTATAATGGGGCATACTGTCACTAATGCCGGCAACGTCGATCAGCGAGTGGTCCGACTCAGTCTTGACTATCAAATTCTTGACGCTTTTAAGGAAGCATCAAGGGACCTGCGGGCTGCTCTCCTCTACGGTGACTCAAGATACTTGAACGAGTACAGTGGGGACGTTCAAAATGCCAGGTCTCTGCTGGAAAAAAGACTCAACAACTGTACCGCTGAAACCCGGCTCAAGCTGCAGGAAGTACTCGCCCTGGTCAATAAATACGATCAGCAGATCAGCAGTCGTGCAATTCCCCTGGCCCGGGAAGGCAAGTTTCAGGAAGCGGTAGCTGAAGCTCAAGGTGTTGCAACATATGCAAACGATGCCGAAAAAATCCTGTGCCAGCTAATCGTTCAAAATGAACAAAGAACCAGTGATATTATGGACAGGATGCAGTCTTATGCACTTCACGGCCGGTTTCTTGTACTCTTTGTAGGTATTTGTGCATTGCTCATTGGGCTTCTTATGGCAGTAATAATAACTCGGAT
>NZ_JBNATZ010000415.1:0-2729 GCF_049701015.1 Desulfofundulus sp. | reverse complement strand
AACACCAGCGGGGGGGCAACTGAGCCCCGGGTGTTCCTGAACCAGACCCGCATTATCAAAAGCACGTTGTTGAAGGTCCAGGTGGCCGACCTTCAGGCGGCGGAAAAGGTCCTGATTGCCGCAGCGGGAGGCAACAGCTACCAGAGCCTGGGCCGGCAGCGTGTGGACGGGCACACGGTGGAGATCCTCCATTTCGTGCTCCCGGTGGAGCAGGCCGGGCCTTTCATTAACGCAGCCTTCAGGTTGGGTTCTCTTATAGAACCGCCGCAGCAGCACAGCGAAGACATCACCGAAAAGTTCGCCTCCGCCCTGGACAGCTACCAGGCCCTCATAGCCAGGCGCAGCCAGGCCACTGACAGCGCTGAAGTATATGCCCTGGACCAGCAGATCAGGCTGCTCGAGCAGCAGCTGGCCGACTGGGACCGGGAAGCCGGCCGGCAGGTTGTGGTGGTATGGCTGCAGGAGTGAGGTGGAGGAGTAATTAAAACCGGGTTCGGCATGGGAACCCGGTTTTTGTTGACTTTTCATTTTTAAACTGATCGGTAAAGGTAAAGGGCCCGTGGACCTGGCCGAAAAACATGACCACTACCTGACAGAGGCCATAGAAAAGGGTATGAAGAAAGAATGACCCTATTGGCCTCAGCTCGAGGCATTTATCAATTTCAGCAGGCGCAGAGCAATGACCGCCGCCTGAGCGCGGGTAAGGGGCTCTACCGGACCGAAGCGCCCATCGGGGTACCCAACCATCAGCCGTGCTTCCGTCACCAGAGCTACGGCAGTACGCGCCCAGCCCGGGACGGCGTTCCAGTCCCGGTAAGAAGGCGAGGAGCCCGTCTTTGCCGAAACCGGGGTACCCGAACCGCCCGGGGCAGCCGGGAACCGGGGCTGAACACCGGAAGCTGCATCTCCCGTCCCTCCGGGAGCACCACCGTGGGCATCGGAGGTACTTGTGTTTTGTGTATAGTTACCTACCCCGGTGCTGCCGGCTTCCCCGTCCTCTCCAACCAGGCCGGTCACCTGCAGCACCCGGGCCAGCATGGCGGCTGCCTCCACCCGGGTCACCGGCCGGTCCGGCCTGAAGGTCCCGTCCGGGTAACCGGACACGATACCCCGGAGTAAGGCTTCCCGAATTCCTTCCGCAGCCCAGGGCGGCAGGTCGGAGGGTACGGAACTGGCGGCCTTACCATCACGGCTGTTACCAGGCGCGTATGCCACGGACTTCCCGGAGGGCACCGGCAGTTGACCCGCCGGTGGGGACCCGGCCACGGCCGGAACCCCGGTTTCTCCGGGCCCCGTTTCAGGATTGACCTGGCCCGCCGTATTGCCACCCGGTATTCCTTCAACGCCGCCCGCAGAACCGGAACCACCCCCATCCCAGCCCAGCACACGCATAACCATAATGGTGAATTCTGCCCGCGTGACGGGATTCTGGGGACGGAACTTCCCGTCCGGGTAACCGGAAACCAGCCCCAGTTCAGCCAGTTCCCCTATTTCTTTCCCCGCCCAGTGGCCCTGCAGGTCGGTGAAGACGGCCTCCAGGGGCACGGTCAGGTATTCACCAGCCACCCCGCCTTTTTGCGAATCGACCGCCACCACCTGGAGGGTATCGCCAGCTGTCCCGGCCAGCCGCGCTTTGAAGTAACCACGGGCATCGGGGAAGGCAAGCAGACGTTCGCCTCCCTCCAGGTATATGTATACCTTACCGGCCGAGGTCCTGCCCTGTACCACAAAACCGTTGCCTGCGGGCTGACACGCAGCCTGCAGGGAAGGGGCCGGTACGCCCGCCCGGGTGCGGGCCTGGATGGCCGCCACCACCCCTGTTTTCCCCTGGAGGCTGTCCAGAACGGTGTATTCCGCCTCTTCCCCGGGCAGGAGGTCATCAGCGCCCACGGGATAGCCGTTTTTGGTGACCAGTGTGCGTGAGGAAAGAAGCCCTTCCTGGCCCCCCTGGAACGTAACCGTTCCTCCGGCCGGGTCCACCCCGGCCAGCCGCGCACTGCCGCTGGCGGCTGTTTCAGCCACATCGACCCTCAGGGCGACGGCCCCATTCCTGTCCGGAGTCACGCGCACCCACGCGCCGGGCTGCAGCGAAGAGGAGTCGCCGGGCCGGCCCCACCGAAAAAATTGCGTATCAGAGGTGGTGGCCAGGAAGCGCATTTTATTCCGGCTGTCCACCATGAGGAGCGTTCTGCTTTCTTCCTTATAAAACACCACCTGCCCGTAGACCACCTGCCGGTGGGCATCGATGGAGATGACCTGGTCGCCTGCCAGCACCAGGCAGGCATGGTCCCCCCTCCTGATATCGCCGGGGGAGGCGGCCCGCCCGTCAAGCGTGACCGGGAGGCCGGACATGAGCCGGTAACGCCCCACCCCCTGAAGCTGCAGCCAGCTCCGGCCCGGGTCCACCTCTTCTACAGTGCCCACGGCCAGGGTGCGCTGGACCGCCAGGTAGACCACTTCGCCACTATCGGGGGAAAGGGTAAGCCTCACTTTCATCCCCGGTGCCAGCCGTGAGAGGTCCCCGGCTACCGGGTAACCGTAAGGCAAATCCTCCGGGCTGGCGGAATCGAGACGGTCATCGAAAGTGCAGGCAGCCCCAGCTGCCAGCCGGTAGGGTTCCTGCCGCCCCAGCAGGTAGAGCTGCCCGCGCCCTGCCTCCACCCTGTCCACGATCCCTTCCTCCAACCGGAACCAGGCCCGCACCAGCCAGACCTTCTGGGTGGTGGGGT
>NZ_JBNATZ010000414.1:0-3835 GCF_049701015.1 Desulfofundulus sp. | reverse complement strand
ACACCCCAAAAATTTCACCAAGTTAAGTATATGGAGACAAGGATAACGTTGTCAATACACAATTAACGAAGATATGGAAAACCGCGGCCCGCCAGAAATAGCGCCAGAAATAAATAAAGCCCGCGAAACCCTGGTGAGGCTTGCGGGTTTTATGGTCACCAACGATTGAACGGGGGTTAAGTATAGAAACCTTCAAATTGAAACCCTTGTTGAAACCCTTGAAACCTCCAATTTGGATCTGAAGTAACTTTACGGATTCAAACCCTGCTCAGACCTACCGGCTGCTGCTCCCACCAGAACCGGATGCCGTACTGCCGCTGCTGCCTGCAGCCCCCGCGTAGGCCCAGGGAGTTTTAAAGGCCTGCACCAGGACCTGGTGCTGGCAGAGCAGGTTCACCAAATCTCGCTTGTCACCGGCCAGGGCGGCCTGCGCGGCGGCCAGCTCCACCCTGGTGGCCATGCCGACGCGGTATTTCACCTGCACGACGCGCAGGTTCTCCTCGTCCACGGCCACCTTCTGCTGGAGCCCGGCGTAGTTTTCTTCAAGCTGCCTGATGCCATAATACAGCGAGCGGACAAGCTGGGCCATCTGGTCCCTGGCGCTGGCGGCCTGTTCTTCGGCAATGGGCACGCCCAGCTCGGTGGCTTTATACGTATGGGCCTCGGCCGGACCATAGCTGTATATGTCCAGCGCGATCCTGGCCAGGTCGATATTGCGCTGCGCCAGCCACACGTAAGGGCTGGCGTCCACCGCCCTGGAAACCTCCGCCTCCAGGCTGTCCACGTTCAGCGGCGCATAGGCGGGCCTATCCGACAGGACCGGCCTCACACCCGCCGGCAGCCCGACAAGCTGGTCGAACTTCTGGTAGGCGTCGTCCAGCGCCTTTTTCGCAGCCTCCAGCTGCGCCTTCGCGCCGGCCGTGGACGCATCAGCCTGTACCATCTGCGACCTGCTCAGCGTGCCCACGCGGTAGCCGGCCACCGCCGCGCGGTGCTGCCAGTCCGCGCTGTCCAGGGCCTGCTGGGCCGCGTCCACCGCCGCGGCGGCCTGGAGCACGGCGGCGTAAGCCTGGTAGACTTTCATGACCACGGTATCTTTATCCGCGTCGTAAGTTTTCTTGGCCATCTGCCAGGCCAGGTCGGCCTGCATGAGTTTGGTAAAAGCAGCTTCCGCCTGCGGGGTCGTCTGGCCGGTCGGAGTAAAAGACACCGCCAGGCCGGCCGCGTCCCGGTCATACTTCGCCCGGTCGATGGCCAGCGCGTCCGCCCTCAGGGTGCTGCTGTTGCTCAAGGCCATGTCCACCGCCTGCTGCAGGGTCAGCCCCGCGGGAGCCGGGCCGGTAGCACCGAAGGCAACGGCAGCAGGTGCGAGAGCCAGGAGGACGCACAAAACAAGGGCCAGGAACTCAGACCGTATACGGTGCAAGTGTCACACCTCCTAACGCTACCAGGAGGAAGAATGAGCCCGGATTTTCCAGGAAAACCCGGGCTCCTCTCGCTCACGCGATTACTAGAGCTGCATGGTGACGGTCTGGGTGGATTCGTCCCAGTTCACCGTGGCGCCGAGCGCCTGGGCGACCCACCGGAAGGGCAGCATGGTCCGGCCGCTGGTCACTTCGGCCTTCACGTCCATGTTCACGGCCACGCCGTTGATCAGCAGGACGTTGCTGCCGATGGTGAGCTGCACGACCTTGTCACCCTTGATCAGGGTAACCTTGCCGCCGCTGTACAGGATGTTCTCGGGAGCCACACCCAGAGCCTGGGCCACATACCTCACCGGCACGTAAGTCCGGCCGTTCTTCACGTACGGGGCCACATCCATGGTCTGGGCGGCACCGTTCACGGTGAAGCTGTTGTCGCCGACCTTGAAGCTGGCGGTGACTTTCTGCTCACCAGGAGCGGGGGTGACGCAGTTGGCCACAACAACCTTGGCTACATCCTGGTGACCTGTAAAGACAGTGTCTTTGCCATCCTTGTCCAGTGTCTGGTTGACCGCGGTACCCCTCACCTTAACCACAATGTCACCTTCGGGTACAGTACGGTCAAGGGTCAATTTAATACCGCTGATCTTGATGGTCGAAGGCTTGGTGCTGGTACTCTTGACATTGAAGTACAGCAGACCTTCATTGGAACTGGTCGTGTCAGTTTTGACAGAAGTCTGGTCCACCTGCAGGTCACCGTCAGTGACCGTAACAGTCGGTGTACCGCTAAACGTCACGCCAGCGGGGAGCTTCAACATCAGCTGACTGGTCTTAGTACTATCAGTTCCAGAAGCAACTAATTTATCGGTACCAACGCTGGCATATTTTACGCTCCCACCATTTACAGCCCCCGCGACATTCTCGGTAATTGTGATGTCGCCCACAGGCTGACCGCTGACGCCAAGTTTGACTGTAGGCGTAGAGGAAGCACTTACAGAAACAGGAGCCTTGACAGTACCCAGCACTACCGTACCTGTCACACCCAGGCTGCCACCCAGCGTAACTACTACGTCGCCGCTGAAATCAGGAGCAGGGGTTACCTGCATACTCTTCAATACGAGAGAAGCAGCGTCAGTGGAAGTCTGGTTTTTGAAAGTCAGTTTGAGCATCTTGCCGTCACTGTCAACGATAGCCTTGGTATCTATATCAAGACTACCGCTATTCTTACTGTTATCGCCATCCTTTTGTGGCAGAGCAGACCACCTAAGACCGTCAGGCAATGTCAAAGTGAGGGTGCGACCAGGAATAATGCTGCCAGGGGCAGACTCGTCGATCTCAAGTTTCCCAATATCCTGCGCAACTTGGCCTGCGATCAATTCCTTGGTTGAGAAAGCTTTAACAGTTAAACCGTAATCGCCATACTTAGCAACAACCAGGCTGTCAGGGCTATAGGTGGGGTCACCGCCTATGGTGACAGTAATATCGCCCGGTCTGGCCACAGACTCATCAACTGTAATCGCTGCATGAATTTTTACCAAGCTAGCTTGAGTTGATGTTGTAAACCAGAGGTCTAACTCGCGCCCGTCATTATCAGTAGCGATGCCTGGTGTAGCAGCATTACCTTTTGCTGTATCTAGAGCAACATTGCCCCAAATTGGCATTACTGAGATATGTGAGGTATCCCACTTGAAACCGGACGGAAGTGTCAGTTTCAACTTGCCGGCCAGAGCACCAGCGACGTTTTCACTGACATCAATAAGGCCAACGTAACCGTAGGCTTGATTAGTAACAGTCGGCACGCTCTCAGCAGCTAAAGATATCGACCCGCTGCCCACGCGGGCAATCACGATACGACCGCTGGAAAAGACTGAATCGGAAGGTGCCACAGCCGTCAGAGCCAGCTCACCTGAAAAGCCGCTGGGAACATTGACATTTAAGGGGATGCTGATAATGCTGTCTTTAGATGTATCTGTATAAGTAGAAGATGCTACACTATTAACTTTTACCAGCATCTCATAACGGCTCATCTGTGTGACAGTAATACTCGCACCATTTTTAGTATCAAAGAAATTGGTACCTGTGACGCTTGGCCCATTTCCAATACCATAGGCAAAACCACAATCATTAGGAGTGGACGGGAGAACCAAATATACAAAGCTATTCACACTATTCATGGCATCCGGTCCACTCATTGTGATCATTAAGTTGCCAAGACTTTCGTTAGGAGCACCGGCAGTCACTGTTTTTACATACGACATGCTGTACGTAGTCGCCGCCGCCGCCGGGCCGACCATGGGTACCAGCAACGTCGCCAGCAGGGCCAGGGTGGCCAGGATGGCGATGAGTTTCCTGGATTTCAGCATCCAGTTTTGACCTCCTTTTAGATGTGTTTCTTGTTGGATTTTCTTTTTCCC
>NZ_JBNATZ010000413.1:0-1062 GCF_049701015.1 Desulfofundulus sp. | reverse complement strand
TGGACATTGTACGCCGGGCCCTGGAAGAGCCCCTGCGTCAAATTGCCAACAACGCCGGTGCTGAAGGTTCTGTGGTGGTGGAAAAGGTCAAAGCTCTCCCCGATGGTATGGGCTTCAACGCTCTGACCGGCGAATATGTGAACATGATAGAAGCGGGTATAGTGGACCCGGCGAAGGTTACCAGGTCTGCGCTGCAGAATGCTGCTTCCATTGCCGCTATGATTCTGACTACTGAAACACTGGTGGCGGAAAAACCGGAGAAAGAAAAAGATACCGGCATGGGCGGCGGCATGCCTCCAATGTAAGTTGAGCGAGCATATGGAGAACCCCCGTATTTTCTGTGCGGGGGTTCTTTCTTTCCCGGGACCTTTTGTGGGAACGTTTTCGTCTTTATTTTAATTATTTCCCGCCGTTGACGGGGGTATGTTGTTGCCAGGCATTCTTAGCAGGAGTATAATCAAACACGTGGTCACACTACCATGAATAAAGATGAACTTCTGGCGGTTCACATTTTCATCGGAAGGTGGTTGCATGCGCATTTTTAATGACGTTACCGAGCTGGTCGGGGGTACGCCCCTGGTCCGCCTGCCAAAGGTTGCTTCGGGTTTACCTGCTACTGTTCTGGCCAAGCTGGAGTGTTTTAACCCCGGTGGGAGCGTTAAAGACCGGATTGCGTACAACATGATTCTTGAGGCTGAAAAAAAAGGTTTAATCAATAAGGATACCGTGATTATAGAACCCACCAGCGGTAATACCGGAATTGGCCTGGCCATGGTCTGCGCGGCCCGGGGTTACCGGCTGGTGTTGACCATGCCTGAAACCATGAGTGTGGAGCGGCGCAGGCTTCTGGCCGCTTACGGGGCGGAGGTGGTCCTTACTCCGGGGGACGAGGGCATGGCCGGGGCCGTACGCAAAGCACGGGAGCTGGTGGATTCCCACCCCAATGCCTATATGCCGCAACAATTTGCCAACCCGGCCAACCCGGCCGCTCACCGGGCTACAACAGCCGAAGAAATCTGGCGGGATACGGATGGGGAAGTGGATTTTTTTGTGGCCGGTGTT
>NZ_JBNATZ010000412.1:0-1194 GCF_049701015.1 Desulfofundulus sp. | reverse complement strand
GTCCGGGGGTCTTTCAAAATGGCGTTGACATGGACCCCGCCCTTGTGGGCAAAGGCACTGGCCCCCACAAAGGGCTGGTGGGTGTTGGGGTGCAGGTTGGCCAACTCGCTCACATAACGGGAAAGGTCGGTCAGCCGGGCTAGAGAAGACCGGGGAATGGTTTCGTAGCCGTATTTCAAGGTAAGGTTTGGTATCACGGAACAGAGGTTGGCGTTGCCGCAGCGTTCCCCGTAACCGTTGATGGTCCCCTGTACATGGGTTGCCCCGGCCCGCACCGCCGCCAGGGTATTGGCCACGGCCAGCTCTCCGTCATTATGACAGTGGATACCCAGGGCCACCGGGATCTCTTCCTTAACCCTGCCCACTATAGCGGTAACTTCCTCCGGCAGGCTTCCCCCGTTGGTGTCGCACAGTACCAGCCGGTCGGCCCCCCCGCGTACCGCGGCTTTGAGGGTTGCCAGGGCATATCCGGCGTTGGCTTTGAAGCCGTCAAAAAAGTGCTCCGCATCATAGATAACCATGAGACCCCGGCTCTTCAAGTAGCCCACGGATTCTTCAATCATGGCCAGGTTTTCTTCCAGAGTTGTCCCCAGGGCCCTGGTAACGTGTAAGTCCCAGCTCTTACCGAAAATGGTGGCCACGGGAACCCCGGCCGACAGGATGCTCTGGATGTTGCCGTCTTCCTGAACCGGAACACCGGGCTTACGCGTGGACCCGAAGGCGGCAAGGCGGGCATGGCTCAAGCGGTAGTTTTTGATGCGTTGAAAAAAAGCCATATCCTTGGGGTTGGAGCCGGGCCAGCCCCCTTCAACGTAGTGAAAGCCCATCTTATCAAGCTTGAGGGCAATCTTGACCTTGTCTTCCGCGGAAAAGGAAATCCCTTCCCCCTGGGAGCCGTCCCGGAGGGTGGTATCGTAAATCTCCACTGCTGCCATGGTTTCTCCCCCTTAGCAAAGACAAGCCGAGAGGAAATGCACTGGCTACATTTCGCCCTTTTCCACCAGTTCGGCAATCAGCCGGCCCATTTCCGTGGTGGTCACCCGTTGTTTGCCTGGTTCCATGATATCGGCCGTACGGTAGCCCTGCTCAAGCACCACGGCCACCGCCCGTTCAATGGCCGAAGCCGCCTCCTCCAGTCCGAAAGAGTGGCGGAGCATTAAAGCACCGGAAAGGATGGCCGCAATGGGGTTGGCC
>NZ_JBNATZ010000411.1:0-2760 GCF_049701015.1 Desulfofundulus sp. | reverse complement strand
TTGAAACAGCTCGTCGACGACGTGGTCCAGCCCCGGCTGGAGCGGGTCAGCGGCGTGGCCAGCGTCTGGTCGGCCGGGGGAGTGGAGCGCGAGATCCGGGTGCTGGTGGACCCGGTCCGGCTGGCGGGGTACGGCCTGACCCTGAACGGTGTGACCCAGGCCCTGGCGGCGGATAACCTGAACGTTTCCGGGGGTACCGTGCAGGACGGCACAAGAGACCTGCTGGTGCGGGTGACCGGTGAGTTCAGGGACCTGGACCAGGTGCGCCAGGTGGTGGTGGGGGCCCCGGGCGGGCAGCCGGTGCACCTGGGTGATGTGGCCCGCGTGGAAGACGGGCAGAAGAAGATGACCCAGTTCAGCCGGGTGGACGGCAAGCCCGGCCTGACGGTCTACATCCAGAAGCAGAGCGGTGCCAATACGGTCCAGGTGGCCCGGGCGGTTCGCAACACGCTGGATGATTTAAAGAAGGAGCTGCCCGAGGTACGCTTTGACGTGGTGCTGGACCAGTCGCAGTTCATCGAGCGGAGCATCAACCATGTAGTCAAGGAAATCCTGGTGGGCGGTTTCCTGGCCATGCTGGTGATGTGGGTTTTCCTGCGCAACCTGCGCAGCACCCTGATCATCTCTACGGCCATTCCCATTTCTATCATCGGCACCTTTGTGCTGATCTATTTCAACAACATGACCCTTAACATGATCACCATGGGTGGCCTCGCGCTGGGGGTCGGCCTGATCGTGGACGACGCTATCGTGGTGCTGGAGAACATCTACCGCCACCGCCAGCTGGGCTACGGCTTGGTTGAGGCCGCGCGGGTGGCTACCGACGAGGTGGGAGGGGCGGTCATCGCCTCCACGCTGACGACCATGGCCGTCTTCCTGCCCGTGGTCTTTGTGAAGGGCCTGGCGGCCCAGTTGTTCACCCCCCTGGCCCTGACCGTTTCGTTTGCTATTTTTACCTCGCTGGTGGTCTCTCTGACCGTGACGCCCCTGATGGCCAGCCGCTGGTTGTACCTGGAGGGGGAGCTCCCACCGGCGGCGGGTGGGGCCGCGCCCGGGCAGCGCTGGCGGAAACTCTTCGAGCTGTCCGGGCGATGGTTCAACAACCTGAACAGCGCCTACCGCCGGTTGCTGGAGTGGGCGCTCGACCACCGGCGGCTGGTGGTCATCACCGTGGCGGTCCTTTTTGTCCTGAGCCTGGCGGCCTTTCCCCTGGTGGGCTTCGAGTTCATGCCTTCCATGGACCAGGGGCAGGTGAGCATAACCGTGGAAATGCCCCGGGGTACCTCCCTGGACGAAACCAACCGGGTGGCTGCCCGTATCGAGAAGATGGTGGCGGCGCCCTGGGTGGAGAGCGTTTTTACCGGGGTGGGCTTTACCGGCACCCAGGGCATGTGGGGTGAAAGTTCCGGCGACGTCGCCCAGATCATCCTGCAGTTGGTGGACAAATCCCGGCGCAGCGTGACCGCCAGCGAAGTGGCCGAAATTGTGAGGCAGCGGCTGAAGGAGATACCCGGCGCGAAGATCTCGGTGAGCGCTGTGGAAGCAGCCGGGGGGATGATGAACAGCGGTGCCCCTGTGCAGATCAAGGTGCGCGGTGATGATATGGCCACGCTGGCCCGGTTGGGCGACCGGGTGGCGGATCTGGTGCGCCGCGTGCCCGGCACCCGGGAAGTGACCAGCAGCCTGCAGGAGGGACGCCCGGAGGTGCAGGTGCTGGTGAACCGCGACCGGGCGGCGGCCTTCGGACTGTCGCCGGCGGAGATAGCCGCTACCGTACGCACCGCCGTTGACGGTAATGTGGCCACGCGCTACCGCACCGGCGGGGAAGAAGTGGATATCCGGGTACAGCTCCGTGACGGGTCGGTCACCCGCCTGCCGGACCTGTCCGGTCTGACCATCTTATCCCCCACCGGCACGTGCGTACCTTTAAGCCAGGTGGCGGATATAGTGGAGACCCGGGGTCCCCACGCCATTGACCGGGAAGGACAGACACGTCTGGTAACCGTTAGCGCGCAACTGGCGGGCCGGGACCTGGGCAGCGTGATGAAGGACATCCGGGCCGGGTTGAAGAGCCTCACCCTGCCGCCGGGCTACACTGTGGAATTCGGCGGCCAGCAGCAGCAGATGGCTGAAACCTTCGGCGACCTGAGTCTGGCCCTGGTGCTGGCGGTGGTCCTGGTGTACCTGGTGATGGTGGCCCAGTTCGAGTCTGCGCTGTACCCCTTCATCATCATGTTTTCCGTGCCCGTAACCATGGTGGGCGTGACCTTCAGCCTGCTGGTTACCGGCCGCGCTTTCTCGGTGCCCGCCTTCATCGGCCTGATCATGCTGGTGGGCATCGTGGTGAAAAACGCTATAGTTTTCGTGGATTACGTGAACATACTGCGCCGGCGGGGTATGGAGCGCCGGGAGGCCATATTGAAAGCCGGCCCCACCCGCCTGCGTCCCATCCTGATGACGGCGCTCACGGCCATCCTGGCCATGCTGCCCATGGCCCTGGGCATAGGTACGGGGTCCGAGGGGCAGGCGCCCATGGCCACGGTGGTCTCCGGAGGGCTGGCCTTTTCCACCCTTATCACACTGGTGCTGGTGCCCGTGGTTTATACCATTCTGGACGACTGGAAGGAGCGCTGGCAGACCCGGTGGGCCGGGAGGCGGGTCACCGGAACGCTGCGGCAGGTCGCGAAAGAGTGAGGCCCTGCCATACGCCATGTCTGCCAGGAAAGGAGGGTGCGGTTTGAAAAATAAAAAAGCGATCAT
>NZ_JBNATZ010000410.1:0-1373 GCF_049701015.1 Desulfofundulus sp. | reverse complement strand
GTAAAGCCGGTCTCGATCATCATTCAGCCATTTTTCTCTTACCCGCCATGCCGCACTGCGTGCTCCAATTGAGGAAAAAGATTGACACGGAGGACCGCCCAGTATAACGTCCACCTGACCCCGGCACCTATCAATAATCTGCCGGTGGGTTTCGGGATCAGTGAGATCGGCCTCCAGAACAACATCCGGATTACGACCGCAACGCTTGAGATTCACCCGGAGAGTTTCACAGGCATAATGATCTTTTTCCACGGCACAAACAAGTTCAAAAGCCGGACCGCCATCCGGCGATTTGACCAGCTCGAAACCATAGGACAGTCCACCTATTCCGGCAAATAAATCCAGTATGCGATAACAGGTAGCCAGAATAATCTCCTCCCTCAATCAATCTGGAGAAAATTACCCTGTAATTTAAGATATGTTTGCAATATTATCCTTAAATTTTCTTTGCCCGGCACCTCAGCAGCCGGGTTCATCCTGAAGTCCTTCCAGAAACCTGGCTGATTGCTGTACCATAATGTCCCATTCTTTATCCAGATCGCGTCTGTAATAAATAAACAATAAAGTTGTTGCCCGGGAAATTGCGGTATAGTTTAGCAGTCGGGCCTGCTCGTCAGCAAAACTCTCTACATCCAGTAAAAAAACCACCGGCGCTTCCAGACCTTTAAAACTGTGAATTGTACAGAATTTCAGGCTGTCTTCGAGCACATGTGCCGGATCGAGATCGGTAATGTTTTGAAAGCTACAGATGCCATGAAAGATGTTTTTCCCCTGCAGGCACGATTTTTCAAAGCGGTATCTGGAAAGCAAACAGATTTTTCCCGGTGGAATTCCCTGAGAAACCAGTTTCTTTACCGCCCTGACGACCCGATTTCTCTCATCGGCAAAATCCGTGTAGCTCTCCCTAACAACATCTTCTCCGTCAACCTTTAAATATCTGGCCGGAAGCATTCCTGTGGCCAGCACATTGTAGATGCCTATCGGACGGGTATTGCGGCAGTTGGTGTCAAGATGGAGTATTACCGGCCGGTATTCCTGAATCATTGCAAGCCCTTCGTCCAGGTCAGGATTATAAATATTTTGATTCGGATCATAGCAGATGTGCCAGTTTCCATCCTTCATACCGCCCCTGACAATTGCATCCATACACATGATATACTCCAGCCGTAACAAATCCTGCCCTTCATCCACTATCAGGGTATCAAACTCTGCCACATATTTTCCACTGTCCACCATTTTCAGAAAAGCTTCCGGGATTATCCGCCGGTAATACTCGTCCTGTGAAAGATTTCTCCGAGATGGTAGACTATTGTTCTGTTTAAGGCAACCTATCAAATAACTGTGCAGAGTCTCGATGCGCAAATTGCCCATCT
>NZ_JBNATZ010000409.1:0-1587 GCF_049701015.1 Desulfofundulus sp. | reverse complement strand
CCATACCACACCTCAACTTTCTGGCGGTTCTGGCTTTAGTTTACACTATCCCCGGGTCTTTTTCAATACAAGCTTCTTCCAGGGTGCCGGCGGCGAGCAGGTAGTAGCTGGTCCGGAGTGCCCGTTTTTGGCGGTAAGGAAGAAGGGGACGGCAACCGTTCAGTCGCGTCTGGGAAGTGGTCCCGGGCGCGTTTCTATTTTTTGGGAGGTGGTTTTATGAGAGGTCAGGTATTGGCGGTGCGTTCTGGAGGGGTATCACCCTTTTCGGTGCTGAACGGCTACAGGATAGTGCAGCGGACGGAGAGGGTGCGGGAGATACTGACTCCGACGCCCAGGGAGGTGATTTTGCTGAACGTTTTGAGGTCCTGCGGTACGGTTGCGGGGTTTCAGGTGGAGGGTCTGTGGCCGGGTAAGGGGCGGGAGAAGCTAAAGAAGCTGGCGTTCGGGGGGTTTGTCGTCCTGTCGAGGCTTGAGGGCGGGCGCAAGCTGAACGTTTACGGTTTGAGCTTTGAGGGGGACGTGGGAGTGGTTTTGAAGCGGCTGGCCTTTGCGCAGCTGTACATGAGGGTGCGGGAGCACTTCCCGTGCGGGGCGTCCCTGCTGCCGCCTCCGCTAACGGGGCTGATAAACATCCGGGGGAAAGCGTTCCCGGTGCTGGTGGTGCGGCGCGGCGAGGACCCTTCGTGTTTTTACGGGTATTTGAGGGGGCTGCCGCGGCTGCTGGTGGTGGCGGAAGAGCTTGTGAGGTTTGACCTGCCGGTACCGTTCAGGGTGACGACGGACGGGGACTTATTGAGGAAGCCGCTGAGGCATGCGTTTTACGACGGGGACGGGAGGCCCGACGAGGCGAGTATTTTTGGTTAGGCTATTGCGTTTCGGCGGAGGTTGTGGTAGAATTTGCTCAGGGATTTTGGGAATCGGGTTGCCGGTGCTTTCAAGACGCCGGAGGGAGCGCGTCCTGTAGGGGGCGCGGTATTGCAGCTTCTTATAAGAGGCTGAGGAAGGCTGTCAGGAGAGAGGGGTTATTGTGCCCTTTTGAGGCCAAAGGGACCCGCCGCAAGCGGTACTCGTGCGGGCCGGTTTTGCTGTTTTTCGTGTCGAAAAGCCTCGCAGTTACTTGCAGCGGGGCTTTTAATTTTTCCAAAAAGAGGAGGGATGTTTCTCATGCGGGAGTTTCACCAGCAGTTTTTGGACTGGGTTTCCACGCAGGTGGAGCTGAACCGTCTGGTGCACGGGAATGCGAGGAGAGCTCCGCAGGAATGGGCGATGATAGCGGGGACGCACATGGGGCACCTGCTGGAGGCCGTACTTCAGGACGACCCGGAGAGAATCCAGAAGGAGCTTCTGCATGTGGCGGCGCCGTTGCTGGAGCTGCACTGCGAGCTGCAGCGGCGGGCCGTTGAGGAGCGGCAGCTGGCTTTGGCATTTTAGGGGGTTGTGCGTTTTTCGTTCTCTCTAATTTGAGGTTGGGTGTTTAAAAACGCTTGGTTTCTTTTAAGTCCAAAGGCCCTGCTTTAAGAGCAGGGCTTTTCACTTGTGCGCCCGGCATGGGCGTTAACTTGGTGGTGAAAGTCCACTGCAGGCGAG
>NZ_JBNATZ010000408.1:0-1728 GCF_049701015.1 Desulfofundulus sp. | reverse complement strand
TCGCCTGCAGTGGACTTTCACCACCAAGTTAACGCCCATGCCGGGCGCACAAGTATAAAGCTTTTGGGATCCTGCCCAAAAGCTTTTTTTATCACACAGGACAACTATGCCTGAGGCGGATCCAGTTGTTGCTGGACTTGCTGAAGCAGATCTCCGACACGTGTGTTTAAGTGCTGGAGCTGGCTGAACTGCTGGGATAATTGTGGCTGGGACGCAGCCAGCTGGCTAAGCATTACTCCCATTTCATAGGCTGCTTTCTGTGCTTCACGGACATGAAAGGATATCTGCTGTCTTTGGATGCCAGGATTGGGACGATTATCCAGAAAGTCCAACCAGGTCATGATACGTCCTCCTTAGGTAATTTCCTTGTGGTTGGTGCGGAATAAAATATTGTATTTTATTTATTTGCAACCAGGTGAATTAATATGCTAAAAATCTCCTGGAAGCTATCCTGGCTTTTTATGGAATTCCGTGTTATAATTCTTCCCGGCGAGGTGAGGCAATGAAAGTCATAACAGGAGAAAGGTTACCCATTAAACTTTGGGCCAGCGAAATTGAGGAAGGCGCCCTGGAACAGGCCCGGAACCTGGCAAATCACCCGTATGCCCGACACCACATCGCCCTGATGCCAGACGTCCATCAGGGCTACGGCATGCCTATCGGGGGAGTACTGACCACAGAAGGGGTAATCATCCCGAACGCCGTAGGAGTTGATATAGGGTGTGGGGTGCGGGCGGTAAGAACAAACCAAAGAGCTGCAATTGCCAGGCCCCGTTTAAGGGATATTCTAAGCAAAGTCCAACGGGCCATTCCCACTGGCTTCAATCACCATAAAAAACCTCAAAGTAATCCCCTCTTTAACCGTGCGCCAGATGTACCGGTCATCCGGGAAGAACTGGAAAATGCGAGGTACCAGTTGGGTACGCTGGGAGGGGGGAATCACTTTATAGAAATTCAAAGGGATGATCAGGATTATATATGGATCATGCTACACTCCGGTTCTCGAAACTTTGGAAAAAAAGTAGCCGATTACTATAACCGCCTGGCCATCCATTTGAATGAAAGGTATGGTTCTCCCGTCCCCAGAGAATGGCAACTTGCCTATTTGCCCATCAATACCAATGAAGGGCAAAATTACCTTACAGCCATGCAGTATTGCCTGGAATTTGCACGGGAGAACCGGGCCCACATGATGAGAGTAATCCTGGAAGTTTTTTGCTCATTCCTACCTGATTTTGCCTGGGATAAAGAACTTGATGTGCACCATAACTATGCTTCTTTAGAAAAGCACTTTGGCCAGCAACTGATTGTACACCGCAAAGGAGCCGTACGGGCGGTGGGAGAGGTAATCGTACCAGGTTCCATGGGTAGCCCTTCTTACATCTGCCGGGGCCTGGCCAACCCTGAAAGTTTTACCAGTTGCTCCCATGGAGCTGGGCGAGTAATGGGTCGAAATGAAGCCCGTCGACGCATACCGGTAGAAAAAGTTATTAAAGAGATGCAGGCTCTGGGAGTTGAGCTTTTTAAGGACAAAAAGGGGGATCTGGCAGAAGAGTGCCGCCAGGCCTACAAGGATATAGATCAGGTAATGGAAGAGCAGAAAGATCTGGTAGAAATTAAGATTAGATTACAACCCCTGGCGGTTATCAAAGGTTAATACGGTGCCGGATGCCAAATCGAGTAGGAGGGGGCGGCTAGCCCCCGTCCTCTCACACCACCGGACATGCG
>NZ_JBNATZ010000407.1:0-1311 GCF_049701015.1 Desulfofundulus sp. | reverse complement strand
TGCGGCGGTATACAGTGGAGGAAGCTAAGCGGGATGGGCGGGGGGTGGCAGTTGTAAAACTCGAGGGACAGGATTTGGGGATTGACCCGGGGGTTTACCCTCACGTGCGGGTGGTGGAAGTGCCGTTGGCCGTGCTGCGTGGCTTTTGGGAAAAGCGGAGGAGTGAATTGCAGTGAGCTTTTTTATTGCCCTTTTGAACGCTGGTGGTTACTGGGCGGGGGTACTGGGGTTGCCCGGTGGGGAATCAGCCTGTCTTGCCTTTTCAGGCCTTTTGCTGGGGCTGGTTGTGGTATTTTTGCGGCGGGACTTATGGGGCAGTCTTGCGGTCATGTACGGGATTTTCTGGCTGGTGGTACAGAGTGTTACCGGGCTGGTGAAGTCGGTCAAGGAAATTGTGGTGAGGGCCGGTACGGTAGTTCAGGCAGCGCCTGCCGGGCAGGAGGTTGAAATTGCTCACACCGGTCAGGTACTTGGGGTAGTGTTTTTTGTGGTCTGCACGGTGGCTGGGGTGCTTTTGTTTAGGAGGGTGTCCAGTTTGAGGGTACCTGCTCCGGGTGGAGAAAGAACGACGGAGGTACTGGCGCGGGTGTTTATGGTACCGGGAAAATTGGCGAAGATGAGCAGGGCTATGGCGCGAGTTTTGCGGCGGTGGTCGGGATAAAACTCGCCGCCAGCTATTGCTTCCCGGTAGTCGTCACCTTCTGCCTCCTGATCCGCCTGAAGTCCATCATCAAGGAATTTCAGAAGTCCGGCACCGTCTCTATTGTGTTGGTGGCCTGCCAGGGTGGGGTGGACTACGAGGAGACCAGGAGGCTGGTGGAGGGCGCGTATAAATGAGGCCAGAAATTAGCAATGGAGGGTGCCGGCTCGCGGCCAGCCGGCACTTCCCAGCACGGTCCTCTTATCTCACAAATTATGATTTGCGTGTTTCCTTTTTAACCCTTTTGACCAGTTCAGCGGAGAGGGAAAAGTTTTTTAAAAAGGTCGTTCTCTCTCGATTTATAGTTATCCAGCAGACGGTTGGCGGTGCTTATGTATTGATCCGCCCCCGAGAGAGCCATGCTAGCCTGTGTTGCGGTCCAGGGGGTGAAGAATTGCAACCCTTCTAGAATTTTAGCGTTTCCGGCGTAATAATTTCTGATTGATTCCAGGTAAATTCTGCGAAGGTCGTCAACCTCGTTAGTTTGGGGGTAGTAGGAACTTACCTCCTGTTGCAAGTCATTTAAAGTTCTTAATACGAGGGTCTGTATCTGAATCGCCGCAGTGATATTCCTGTTGGAAATAGCCTTATTTACTTCATCTGTCAGTTGT
>NZ_JBNATZ010000406.1:0-1126 GCF_049701015.1 Desulfofundulus sp. | reverse complement strand
CCATTGGCCAGGGAGGGCCGGATTCCACTCCGGATGCGGAAAAGCTTGTCAGCGTCAAGCCTGAGGTAATTTTCGTTGCCTCCTTGCTGGACAAGTCACAGGCGGACGAACTGCAGGCCAAAACAAATATACCGGTAGTGGTACTGAACTACGGCACCGAGGTGCCCTTTGATGAAAATGTTTACAAATCCCTCCTGCTGATCGGCAAGATCATCGGCAACGAGAAAAGGGCACAGGAAGTGGTAGCTTATCTTAAGAATTGCCATCAGGACTTGCAGGAGAGAACGAAAAATATCCCTGCTGACAAAAAGCCCGCAGTTTATGTGGGTGCTCTGGGCGCAAAAGGAGCGCACAGCATTGAAAGCACAGCTCCCAAATACGGGCCTTTTGTGGCCATTGGTGCTAGAAACGTGGTTGAAGAAGTCCAGGGTCGCGGAAGCGCGGTAATTGAAAACAAAAAGCTTTCCCAAATGGGTCGCGCACTTGGGCGCAACGTAATGATTGAAAAAGAAAAACTTTTGGAGTGGGATCCTGACATCATTCTTATCGATGAAGGCGGCTTGGAACTGGTGCAAAATGACTACAAGAAAAACCCGCAGTTTTATCAGTCGCTGAAGGCGGTCAAGACAGGCCGGGTTTACGGCCAGATTCCCTTTAACTTCTATAACACCAACATCGACACCGCTATTGCCGACACCTACTACGCCGGAAAAGTGATTTTCCCCGAACAATTTAAGGATATCGACCCGGCCAAAAAAGCCGACGAGATTTACCAGTTTCTTTTGGGCAAACCTTTATATGAACAGATGGCGAAAGATTACGGTGGATTTAAAAAGCTGGATCTTGCCGGTCCGTAATACCCGGGGAGTTCCTGTGTTCGAGCGAGCCGGACAATTCCAACCCGAGTAAATAATGGTAAACCTCTATTTTCGTGGGTGATAAAAAATATGCGGCAGGTAGCGATCCCGGAAAGTTACCTTAAGTATACCCAGAGAAAAGTTTTCATCATTTGCCTGCTTGTCCTTGCAACCGCCCTGCTGGGTATCTACGCCATCAACGCCGGGTCGGCGGAGCTTTCGCCGGCCCAGGTGCTGCTGACCCTGCTGGGCAAAGCAGAGGGACGTTT
>NZ_JBNATZ010000405.1:0-1592 GCF_049701015.1 Desulfofundulus sp. | reverse complement strand
AGATTGGGTTGGAAATCCTCCACGGGAGAATCCGCCCGTGCTGGTTTTAAACAGGGGTCTTTCGGGGGAAATACGTTATTTCCTTAATGGGACAAATCTTTACCGTACATGGCAAAACATCTCCAATCCCCTGGCCAGCCACATTACGGGTTTGGACCTGGAACTAAAGGAAGGTGTTCTGTGCATCAAGCTGACCGGTCAGGCTGATGAAGGGCGCAGCAAGCGTCAAATTACTCTTTCAACCGAAGTACAGCCGAGGATTTTGGCTGTCCAGTAGAGGGGGCGGGATAATATGAACGCCCTTAAAAACGGCGGCCAGGTGGCTCTCCTGGTGGCAGTGGTAGCAGCAGTTCTCCTGTTGCTTGGCGTTTCTGCCATCACTCTCGCTTCCACGGGTATGCGTTCCACTTACCAGCAGCGTGACCAGGTCCAGGCTTTCTATGTTGCCGAGACGGGGGTGGAACGGCTGCTGGCTAAAATTCGGAGAGACCAGACCTGGTTTGAGGGACTATCTTCGGGTAGCAAGCAGATTATTTTTTCGCAGCAATCATTCGCCGGGGGAACGATTGAAGAGGTTACTCTACAAAAGATAGATGCTGGTGCACAGACACCCGGTACCGGGACGGAGGTTGAAATTATCTCCCGCGGTAAGTTCGGGGTGGCACGCAAGACTTTAAAAGTCGACTTGATTATCTCGAGTGTACGGGGATTATTAAAGGGTTTCAATATTCTGCCCGATTCCCCGGTGAATCTTAATGTTACGGGGGATTTCCATCTTGAAGGTAATAACGGGGCTGTAGTTTTAAATGGCAACCTGGATTTAGGGGGAGCCAGTAAAATTGAAGGTGCTGATGTCTATGCTTCGGGTACTATCAGCGGGAGCGTAGAGGGGACAACGCATCCGAACTATCCCGGCGTACCATTATTCCCCAGGGTAGACATGGAGTGGTATAAAAAAGAGGCCCAAAAAAGTGGCCATTATTACAGAGCTGACCAGACTTTCGGTGGTCGAAATGGGGTTTATACCTATGACGGCATTTATTTTATCGAAGGAAATGTTACCATTTCCGGTGATTACACCGGCCGGGCGGTAATTGTTGCCACCGGGAACATAGAGTTGCCGGGTAACAATAAAAGGCTAGTGGCTCAATCTCCTCCTGATGATTTGTTGGTCCTTATGACACCCGGGGGTTATGTGGATATAGAGAATGCGTATGACCAGGGTAAAAATGAAGAAAAGGGTGGTGTTGACGCTTTAATATTGACCAGAATCTTTAAGGCTAGAGGAAACGCCACATTGCGTGGTTGCGTTCTGGCCCGTGAGGTGGAGTTGTGCGGATCTGGGCCCGGGGCGGGTAACGTAGAAATTGATTGCCAGCCTGACTGGGTAAGCACATTTGACGCCAATCTGCTGGGTGGCGTTTTACCTCAGATGAGAATAACTTCGTGGAGTGAAGAATATCCGGTTTTTTGAAAAGTAAACGGATAGTTGACGTACATATTTCCTTCACTTGAAAAACGCTTTGTTTCAGGTATCAACAGGTATAGATTGTTAATTTTTTATTAAAATATGATTTGAATTGATTAATTCA
>NZ_JBNATZ010000404.1:0-1036 GCF_049701015.1 Desulfofundulus sp. | reverse complement strand
CGGAGGAAAAGGAAAGGGTCCTCGGCGTCTTGAAGGGCTTTTCTCCCCCGGAGGTCGGAGGGGTGAGGGTGGCACGGCGCATCACCGTGGATGGGACCAAACTGGTGCTGGAAAACGGCTCCTGGGTACTGGTGCGGGCTTCGGGAACCGAACCCCTCTTCCGCATTTACGTCGAGGCCGGCAGTGAAGATGAGCTGCGCCGGCTCCAGCAATCCGTGTGCAGCATGCTGGGCCTGCCGGGAGGTGCCTGAATATAAAATATAAATATAATATAACTAATATAACATCCCCAATGTCAGCATTGAGGAAACCGGGCAATCTTCAGCCCGGTTTTGCTCATTCCGGTGCGAAACTGTGGTATACTTATAGTAAGAAAATCAAACCACGGTGGGGGAAGCCTATTATGAGTTATGAAGTAATGCGTGTAACCGCCAAAGGGCAGTTGACAATTCCAGTCTCGATCAGAAAAAAGCTAAATATTCGAGAAGGTGATTACCTGCAGGTCTATCTGGAGGACAATGAGATACGCATGAAAAAGATTGAACCGGTCCGGCCATTGAGTGCCGAAGACCCCATCTGGCGGCTCGTTGGTATGGGAGAAAGCGGGGAAAAGGATATTTCCGTAAACCACGATTCCTATCTTGCTGAAGGAGAAATTAAGCGGTGGAAAGAATAATGGTGGATACAAGCGCGATATACGCCCTGCTTGACAGGTCGGACAACATGCACCAGCAGGCCGTTTCCATTTTGAAAGAACTGAGCACTCAAGGTGTAGAGGTGGTGATCACAAATTTTATTGTTGCTGAATGTCATGCGCTGCTTGTCAGCAGGTTAAGCCCGGAAATAGCCCGGGCCTGGTTGAAAGGATTGTGCTGGCCGGTGGAACGGGTTAATGAGGAGGATGAAAATAGGGCCAGAGAAATTATCTTTACCTATTCTGACAAGTCTTTTTCTTATACCGGCGCTACCACCTTTGCAGTCATGGAACGCCTGGGAGCAACCAGAGCTTTTGCTTTTGATCGCCATTTCATACAGT
>NZ_JBNATZ010000403.1:0-1193 GCF_049701015.1 Desulfofundulus sp. | reverse complement strand
GGTCAGGCGAGTTCAGCATTTCCGGGCAGGGGATGGTACTCTCCGACGGTGAGTAGACTATAGGGCGGCACGCCTTAATTACAATGCAGTTGAATGGGGTCTTCGAACATACGCTGTTGATGTCGTACCCGGCAGATTTCTCCACTGCAACAGTTTCCAGTTTAGTACGGCTGCTGGAGGCGCACAGAATTCTGATTGCTACTGCTTCCTGGAATAATTGGCGCAGTATGTTTATGGTGCTGACGCAAATATTTTTCTCATCTTCGATACTGAACATCAGGGAACAAAGGGATGCGGTTTCTTTTAACATCTTGATCAGTTTCTGAGATTCTTTATAATAGCCTTTTACCAGCATGTAATGGCTATTCCTGATCTCCGTAATCTTTCGGTAAAACTCCTTCTGGCTTTCGGTTATGTTTTGAACCAGCCCGTCAAGAGATTCGAGAATTTGGTGGTTCTCTGAAGGAAACACAGAATAATACTGCATAAATAAAAAGCCCCTCCCCGTTTAGCGTAAACTGGCAGGCGGCGGTTGCGCTACTGGCTCACTGCGGTCCAAGCGCCCACGTTGCAGACCGCAGTTCATCGCTCACCTTTTCACAAAGGGGATTATTTGACAAAAAAAACGAAATATCCTGCTTTTGTTGTAAATAAATTTTTGAAGGAGCTGATTTGCCGTTCTGGGCGACCCGGAGGTGAGGGATGTCCTGAAGGCCCTAGGCGGCCAGGGGGGAGTGGAAGTTTCTGCTGGGCCGGGGTTAGGCGCCCCCGGCCTTTTCTGTTTTTAGGGACTGACCAGGAGTCCTTAAAAACAGAGAGAGGGGAGTGCTCATTGTGAGCAGGGCCACAAAGAAAAAGAGAGGTCGGGAGCAGCAGGGGCCGGTCGAGCTTTTCTGCCCTTACTGTAACCAAACCATGCCCTACGGGTACGACCCCGCCCTGGGGTACTGCCGCTGCACGGGGTGCGGCGTCAGCACGGAGGACTTCCACACCCGGACGAAGAACGGCCTGTGGGACCCGCAGAGGAAGGACGAGGTGGAGCGGGCCGTGAGGGAGAGCGGCGTGGTCTACCGGAGGGAGGAGAAACCCGGTGAGGCGGACACTGCCCCGATGGAGGGGGTGAGACCTGCTTTCGCATGGACACCGCCGAAAGAAAAGGCGGCCTTTTTCCGGGTGGAGTGCTCCTGCGGGGC
>NZ_JBNATZ010000402.1:0-1242 GCF_049701015.1 Desulfofundulus sp. | reverse complement strand
GTGAGGAGGCACGTGCACTTCCAGGCCCAGAGCCTGTTCGAAGGCCCGCCGCATACCGGCGTTGGCAGCCACACCGCCCTGAAACACTACCGGGGGTAAAATTTCCTTCCCTTTGCCGACATTATTCAGGTAATTGCGGACCAGGGCTTCGCACAGGCCGGCCAGAATATCGGGGAGGCTGTAGCCCATCTGCTGTTTATGGATCATGTCCGACTCAGCAAAAACGGCACAACGGCCGGCTATGCGGACGGGGACGGTTGATTTCAGGGCCAGTTCACCGAAATCTTCGATGGGAATATTCAGCCGGGCCGCCTGCTGGTCCAGAAAAGAGCCGGTACCAGCAGCGCAAACGGTATTCATGGCAAAGTCGGTAACCACACCATTGCGCAGGATTATTATTTTGGAATCCTGCCCCCCGATCTCCAGGATGGTCTGGACTCCCGGTACCAGGGTGGAAGCGGCCACTGCATGGCTGGTAATTTCATTCTTTACCACGTCAGCCCCGGCAATTATCCCTGCCAGGAAACGGCCGCTGCCCGTGGTACCCACTCCCAGGACACCGGTATTTGCCGGCAGGCGTTCGGCGAGCTGCTTCAGCCCTTCCTGCAGTGCAAAAATTGGTTGCCCGCGGGTGCGCAGGTAAATGGCTTCCCTGATCTTACCGTTTTCATCCATAAAAACCAGATTGGTGCTAACTGAACCAACATCAATCCCAAGGTATCCTTTCATCATACCACCTCTTTTTTTCTGGCCAGTAAATCTACAAAAGCCTCCAGACGGGTCACCAGCCCGGCTTCCCCGGACTGCTCATCCACGGTGATGGTTAACGTGGGGATGCCCAGCTCGCTGCTCAGTCCGGGCAGCACGCTGTGGGCCACAATTTCGGGCATGCAGGTAAAAGGCAGGAGCTGAATTACGCCGTCGTAACCCTGCCGGGCGTAGATGACCGTGCTGCCCACGGTCTCCTGCCCATGGCCTCCAACAAAATGATTCAAGTAAGGTTGTGCCGCCCGGCAGGCCTCCCTGCGGCTCCGTAGCCCTCTGACCAGGCCCAGAAAGAGGTGATCATTGATCCACTCGCTCAAGTAAATGGACCGGTCGGTTTCCACGCCCAGGTAACCCAGCTTCCTTTCCAGATCGTGGTTTGCAAAAGGCTCCAGGAGGGTGAAAATTTCACCGACAATCCCCACGCGCAGAACAGGCCGGGGTTTTATAGCCACCCCGGACATGATCTTCCGTACT
>NZ_JBNATZ010000401.1:0-1256 GCF_049701015.1 Desulfofundulus sp. | reverse complement strand
GTTCGTGCCCAGGCTACAGTGGAAAAGATTGGCGTAAATAAAAACGCCATCATTGTGCACGAACTGCCCTTTATGGTAAACAAGGCCCGTCTTGTTGAAAAAATAGCCGAACTGGTCCGGGAAAAGAAAATCGATGGCATTACAGACCTGCGGGATGAATCGGACCGGCGCGGGATGCGCATTGTCATCGAGTTGCGGCGGGATGCCAAACCACGGGTGATCCTCAACCAGCTGTACAAGCATACGCAGATGCAGGAAACTTTCGGTGTGATCATGCTTGCACTTGTGGACGGCCAGCCCCAGGTATTGAACCTCCGGCAGATGCTGGTTCATTACCTGGAACACCAGAAGGAAGTGGTCGTACGGCGCACCCGCTTTGACCTGGAGAAAGCTGAAGCCCGCGCTCACATAGTGGAAGGGTTGCGCATTGCCCTGGATCACATCGATGAGGTTATCAATACCATCCGCGCCTCGCGGACGGTAGAAATAGCTAAAAATGCCCTCATGGAGAAGTTCGGTCTTTCCGAAAAACAGGCGCAGGCCATCCTGGACATGCGTCTGCAACGGTTAACCGGCCTGGAAAGAGATAAACTGGAAGAGGAGTATCAAGAGCTCCTGGCCAGAATCGCGTACCTTCGTGGTGTGCTGGCGGATGAACAGAAGGTATTGCAGATCATTAAAGAAGAACTCCAGGAAATAAGGCAGAAATTTGCAGACCCGCGCCGCACGGTGATCAGCGACGAGGACACCACGCTGGAAGCGGAGGATTTGATTCCGGAGGAAGAGGTAGTGATCACCATTACCAACCAGGGTTACATCAAACGCATGCCCCTGGATACCTACCGGAGTCAGAAACGCGGCGGCCGTGGTATTACGGCCATGGGCACCAAGGAAGAGGATTTCGTACGACATCTATTTATTACCAGCACGCACCACTATTTCTTATTCTTCTCAAATCGAGGGAAAGTTTACCGGTTAAAAGTTCACGAAATTCCCGAAGCCGGGCGCCAGGCCAAAGGGACAGCCCTGGTCAACCTGATTTACATCGGACAGCAGGAACGAATCACCGCAGTTATACCAGTACGTGAATTCAGCAGTGGGCTTTACCTCTTCATGGCCACCCGCTTTGGCGTGGTGAAAAAGACGGAACTCCAGCAGTTTGATACCTCGCGGCGGGATGGCATTATTGCCATCAAGCTTGACGAGGAGGACGAACTGGTGGAGGTGAAGCTGACCAGCGGACGGGAAGAAATTAT
>NZ_JBNATZ010000400.1:0-1259 GCF_049701015.1 Desulfofundulus sp. | reverse complement strand
TTTTATTTCTTTCAGTCTGCTGCAGGTCTGAGCCGTACCCGGTATGGGTGCTGAATAAGCCGGGATCGATTACATGGTTGCCATGGAGTCCGGCGTCCTGGCAGGCCTTGACATCAGCTCTTGAATATGTTAGTATTCACCTGCGTGAGTGTGCGAGCACCCACGGGATTTTATGCTAGGAGGAATGTTCATGCAAGGAAGAGTCAAGTGGTTCAGTACCGAGAAGGGGTACGGTTTTATTGAAAGGGAGGACGGAAAGGACGTCTTTGTTCACTTCTCGGCCATCCAGGAGGATGGGTTTAAGACCCTCAGCGAAGGTCAGCTCGTGGAGTTTGATATCGTGGAGGGTGCCCGTGGGCCTCAGGCTGCCAACGTCGTAAAGTTATAAATGTGGAACGAACCCCGGCCCGCCAGGCCGGGGTTTTTGATATTTTTGCCAGGGGACAGGCAGGAATTCCTGTTATTTTCGGGAATAATATAAATACAGGGACCAGAAAGGAGAGGGTGCCAGATGAAAGTGCAGGTACGGGGCAGAAATGTGGAAGTAACCAACGCTTTGAAGGAGTATGTGGAAAAGCGCCTGGGCAAGCTGGAGAAATATCTCGACCTGATTGAAGAGGCACAGGTAACCCTCACCGTGGAAAAGGATTCCCACCGGGTGGAAGTGACCATCCCCATCAACGGCATCATTTTGCGGGGCGAGGAAAGCACGGGCGACATGTACGCCTCCATCGACCTGGTGGTGGAAAAACTGGAAAAACAAATCGAGCGCTACAAGGGTAAGCTGTTCCGCCGCCTTGGCCGCCAGAACTTGGAAGTGAAAGCCGGGGACAATAATAAGAAGGAGGAGGAAGAAGGCCCCCGGGTTGTGCGTACCAAGCGGTTTGCCATGAAGCCCATGTCGGTTGACGAAGCAGTCATGCAGATGAACCTTCTGGGTCACAGTTTCTTTGTCTTCTCCAACGCGGACACGGAAAAAGTCAACGTGGTGTACCGGCGCAGGGATGGCAATTACGGCCTGATTGAGCCCGAGTTTTAAAGGTTTTACCCTCCAGAAATCCGCTGGCAGCCGTCTGCACTTGAAACCATCCCCGGCGGGTGCTACAATAATACCGGAGTTATTTTGGAAGAGGAACCTTTACGGGTTCCTCTTATTTACGAAGGGTGATTTTGATGTTGAAGCTACTGCGAAACTTGCTGGATGACAACGCGCGGGAAATAAAGCGTTTGCAGAGGACGGTCGATCAGATAAATGCCCT
>NZ_JBNATZ010000399.1:0-1404 GCF_049701015.1 Desulfofundulus sp. | reverse complement strand
TGCCCGGGTTACCGGTGTTCACCCCAGGTTGGTAGACAAGTACCTGGAGCTGGCTAAAAGGGCTCCCGGAGGCTATCTTTCACGGCTAAAGGTGTCTTTGGGTCTTTTATCTGACCCGCATGAAGAGGAGGACCCGGCAGCCCGGCTTTTCCATGTATTGCAGACGGAGCACAATTTTTCGCCGGCCAAAGCCCGGGCCTTTTTGCGCCTGCTGGAAAACCACCTGGAAGAATACAGGGAAACCGTCCTCCCGGCAGCGTGGTGTACTACGCCGTCTCCGACCAGGAGCCACCGGGCAAACCGCTGGACGAATGCCGGCTGGTACCCGTCAACTTAAGTTTTTACAGCCCCGAGGATGAAGAAAAGCTGAATCCAGACACCACTTCACAACTCAAGTGGCAGCGCATTTTACGCTATACGGGGGAGGCCAAAGCCCAGGGGGCATGTCTTGGCCAGCCGGACCTGGCCTTCCTTCTGGGGGTGCATCCCTCGGTAATCCAGCGCCTGATGAGCGAGAACAGGCAGGTGTTTGTTCCCACCCGGGGCAACCTGGCTGACATGGGGCCGGGTATCTCCCATATGAGCAAAATAGTGGAGCTCTACCTGCAGGGATACACGGAAACCCAGATCAAACACCGGACAGGCCACAGCTACGAGAGTATAGAGGCCTATCTAAAAACCTTTGCCACCTATGTGGGGCTTTGTGAACGCGGCCTGCCCTTGCCCCTGATCCGCAAGGTAATGCACCGCTCGGCAAGGGTGGTGAAAACCTGTGCCGCCCTTTACGAGCGGTTTAATCAACCTGAATACCAGTGGGTGCTCACACGCATCCGCCAGATATTCGCCCGCGAGCAGGCGGTAAAAAAGGGGGTGGTTCCATAGGCCGGAAGAGGTTCTCTTCTTACGACTCTTTGGGAGAGAAAAACCTCTTCAATGCCCAGCGTTGCGAATTAATCCGGCGTTTCGACCTGAACAAGGAGTCCTGGCTGGCCGATGAGATTTGTTTAAGATTTAACCAGTTGATGGATGAAGATGAGGCCGGTGACGGTATTGAACGCTTAAAACCCGGAGAACTCCTGATCTCTTTTCAGGGGAAACGGGTGGTCATTCCTCTTTTATCTGCAGAAGTAATTTCCATCCTGCAGCGCAGCGGCAGCTTTTCCCGGGCTAAAGCCACGGTGGAAAAAATGGCGCTAAAGGCCATGAAGCGTGTGGCCCCCGGAGCAACAATGGAGGACTTACGGGCCATCATCAGCCCCAGGGACCGGCTGCCCCATACCGGGGACGGGGATCGTAAAAAGGCTGCTCTCCCCAGGTATCTGGCCGGTCCTCTGGCGCCACCGCAGATGGTTAACGCCCGCACGGTGGACAGGCCCGCCGAGGACGATGTGCTGGTTCCCCAGG
>NZ_JBNATZ010000398.1:0-1453 GCF_049701015.1 Desulfofundulus sp. | reverse complement strand
TGGCGATTGGTGCCGACCCGGCGGTTATCTACGCGGCAACGGCTCCTCTGCCCGCTGGAATCGATGAAATTCTGTTTGCGGGTTTTTTACGTAAGGAACCGGTGGAACTGGTACGCTGTGAAACAATAGACCTGGAAGTTCCAGCCAATGCCGAGATCGTCCTGGAAGGTTATGTCAATCCGCAAGAAACCCGCCTGGAGGGACCTTTTGGAGATCATACGGGCTATTATTCTTTGCCGGATCATTACCCGGTTTTCCATTTAACCTGTATTACGCGACGTAAAAATCCCATTTACACTGCAACCATCGTTGGCAGGCCACCAATGGAAGACGCCTTTCTGGGCAAGGCCACCGAGCGCATCTTTTTGCCTCTGATTCGTTTGCAACTACCGGAAGTTGTTGACATGAACATGCCCTTTGAAGGGGTATTTCATAACTGTGTTATTGTTTCAATTAAAAAACGTTACCCTGGACAGGCCAAAAAGGTGATGTGTGCCCTGTGGGGCATGGGGCTGATGATGCTGGCCAAGCTCATTATTGTTGTAGATGAGAATGTGGATGTACAAAATCTTTCCGAAGTAATGTGGCGGGTATTCAATAATGTCGACCCGCGCCGCGACGTTCTGGTGGTAGACGGTCCCCTGGATGCCCTGGATCATTCCTCACCCCTGCCCCATTATGGAAGTAAGATGGGTATTGACGCAACCCGGAAGGGACCCGAAGAAGGGCACACGAGGCAATGGCCTCCGGATATAGAGATGAGCGCAGACATCAAGGAACTTGTAGACAGAAAGTGGGAGGAATATGGTCTATAAGCTGGTTTACAAGACAAGAATTGTCCTGGAAATGATTAAATTTGAACATACCATTTTTGCCCTGCCCTTTGCATACGCGGGTGCAGTCCTGGTACAGAAACAAATACCATCTTTCCACGATCTGCTCTGGATTACCCTGGCCATGGTGGGAGCCCGCACTGCCGCCATGTCACTTAACCGTTTAATTGACCGGCATATTGATGCCCTGAATCCACGTACGGCCAACCGGGCACTACCCCGGGGGCTGGTTAGTCTGAAGGAAGTATGGCTTTTAATCATCCTTTCGTTTGCGCTTTTGTTTCTATCTGCCTACCAGTTGAGCCCTCTGGCCTTTAAACTATTTCCGGTAGCTGTGGCAGTCCTCTCCTTTTATTCATTTACCAAGCGTTTCTCCTGGACCTGTCACCTCTTTCTGGGTCTGGCCCTGGGACTGGCCCCGGTAGGTGCGTGGATTGCTATCGCCAACCGTTTTGCTCTGGCCCCAGTAATCATCGGGATAGGAGTTCTTTTCTGGGTAGCGGGTTTTGATATTATTTATGCCTGCGATGATTATGATTTTGACCTTAAATACGGTATTCATTCCATTCCGGCTCGTTTTGGCCTGAAACGAGCTTTACTCATTTCAGCTATCTTTCATA
>NZ_JBNATZ010000397.1:0-1500 GCF_049701015.1 Desulfofundulus sp. | reverse complement strand
GGAAATTCTGGACCACAGCTGGCATTCCGGGTTGGTTCCCGGCGGTTGCGTTCTGTGCCAGAGCGACTCCCGTGAAGAGCGCAACCGCAGCAAAGGCGACGGTGACGATCAAGGCAATTTTCCTTTTCATTACGGATTTCCTCCTTAAAATTAGTAGAGTTTTACCGCTTTGTACTCCCTGCTCGTACTGCTGCCCGGTAAGAGGTGAAGATGCTTCCTACCCCCGGTTCGACCAGGAGCAGTTTTAGCCGGAATCTGCTGTGACCACCTCCTTGAAGAAGTTTTTCAGCGGCAGGCATCTTCGATACTTTATTTAAGCAGGCGTTTGTTGCAGGTGAATTAAGAGCTTGTTAAAGATTTGTTTCGGAGTTTTGTAAAACTATGGGAAGACTTGTCAATCTGAAAAAGGAGTACCCGAACCGAAGCCTTGGCGGAACTTGAGAGGCAGGGGTTTCCAAGGGGGGTAATCCGTGTGCTGGCGGGGGTTGGGGAAGTGGCGGTGGGAAAGGCAGTGAGAAAGTAGGAAACTCCGGTGTTTCGTACTGGTATCATTAGTTGACCGGTGCTTTACCTGTGGAGGAACCCGAATAACGGTAGCCCTGGGGCCGGTATCGGCAAGAGAGGTGATGTTACACTGCTGATATCCTGGTTCTTTCTGGTCGTCGGTTCCGTAGTTCTCTCGTTTTTGGTCGCGTGGCAGGTCAAGACCGTTCACCCAGGGGTCATCCCGGTGGTCAAGTATAATCTAACCGTGTTGCCGCTGTATTTCCTAGCAAACGTGGCCCTGAGTATCGGCTTCATCCGGGCACATGAAGCGATCAGGAACCTGCCCCTGGTTGTAGCCGGCCAATCGTTCATGTATTATGTTTTTCTATTGATATTTTCGGTGCTGCTGGTGGGTGACAGAGTTTCGGTAGCCCGCGCGCTGACCGGGTTCGCGCTGATCGCAGCGGGTGCGGCGGTGCTGGGAAGATAGACAGCGCTGCTGCGGAATTCCACAAAGGAAGAAAAGAACGACTATTTCGGCAGCCTCTGACTCAAGACTATTTCCCTGCCCGCGAACGCTTTTTCCAGTCTTTCTTTACCGAAACGGTCGAAGAGGGCGTGGACGGCACAAACGACGGCAAAAGGAGACCACGGCTTGTTCCCCACCATAAACTCGGCCACGGCTTCAGGTTTGAATGGTACAAAGTGCAGCTTCTGGCTTTCCCACTTGTCTTTGGGAACGCCGAGGGAGCGGATTTTAAGAATCTCTTCTTCGGTCTGTTCCACATATACCACTCCACATAAAGCATATTCGCAGAGGACGGCGTTGGCCCCGAAAGACAGGAACTTCACCTGGTCGTGTGAGATTTCCAGGCCCAGCTCTTCCGCAAGCCCTCTTACTGCTGTCCTGTAGGGGTCCGGCCCGCCGTTCGGTCTGGCGTCCACCGGCCTGCTGGAACCACATCCGCACTACTCTGCTCCTGGCCCTGGCTTTCATGGAAGCCTTGACGCTTT
>NZ_JBNATZ010000396.1:0-1500 GCF_049701015.1 Desulfofundulus sp. | reverse complement strand
TGAGGCTGCCCGGAAGGCCCGGGAGTTGACGAGGCGCAAGAGCGCCCTGGAAACTGCATCACTTCCCGGCAAGCTGGCAGATTGCTCCGACCGGGACCCCAGCAGGACGGAACTTTACCTGGTGGAAGGAGATTCGGCGGGCGGTTCGGCCAAGCAGGGCCGGGACCGCCGGTTCCAGGCCATCCTCCCCCTGCGGGGGAAAATCTTGAATGTGGAGAAGGCGCGGATGGACAAGATCCTGGCCAATGAGGAAATCCGTGCTCTGATCACGGCCCTGGGTACGGGTATAGGAGAAGATTTCGACCTGAGCAAGGCCAGGTACCACAGGATACTGCTCATGAGCGACGCGGACGTGGACGGGGCACATATCCGCACATTACTTTTAACTTTCTTTTACCGTTACATGCGTCCACTTTTGGAAGCTGGTTACGTTTATATTGCGCAACCTCCCTTGTACCGGGTTCGCAAGGGAAAGGTCGACCGTTATGCTTACAGCGACGCGGAACTGGAAGAAATCCTCAAGGAAATTGGCCGGGACGGTGTTTCCATACAGCGATACAAGGGTCTTGGTGAGATGAACCCGCAGCAGCTCTGGGAGACCACCATGAACCCCGAAAAGCGTACCATTTTGAAAGTAAGTATAGAGGACGCCATAGAAGCAGACGCCATTTTTTCAATGCTCATGGGAGACCGGGTCGAGCCCCGCCGGGATTTTATCCAGCAGAATGCCAGGGCCGTGCGTAACCTGGATATCTGAACAAAATAAAAACGCAAGTCAAAAATATTCTTTTGAGGTGACCTTTGTTGTCCTTTCCTATTGGCAAAGTTATTCCCATCGACATCAACGAAGAAATGAAACACTCCTACCTTGATTACGCCATGAGCGTAATCGTCGGCCGGGCACTGCCCGATGTACGGGACGGGTTGAAACCGGTGCACAGGCGCATTCTCTACGCCATGCACCAGCTGGGTCTTACTCCCGACCGCCCCCACCGCAAAAGTGCGCACATCGTGGGTGAAGTGATGTCCAAGTTCCACCCCCACGGGGATATGGCCATTTACGACGCGCTGGTGCGCATGGCGCAGGATTTTGCCAGCCGTTATCCCCTGGTGGACGGTCACGGCAATTTTGGGTCTGTTGATGGCGACGCACCAGCCGCCATGCGATACACAGAAGCCCGCATGGCCCGCATTACCATGGCCATGCTGTCTGATATTGAAAAAAATACGGTCGATTTTATTCCCAACTATGACGGCAGTACCGAAGAACCCACAGTATTGCCCTCCCGTATCCCCAACCTGCTCGTGAACGGTTCTTCGGGCATTGCTGTCGGTATGGCTACGAACATCCCCCCTCACAACCTGGGGGAAGTTATCGATGGCCTGGTCAGGCTGATAGACAACCCGGACATTACCATCCCGGAATTGATGGAGTTTATTAAGGGGCCCGATTTTCCCACCGGGGGGAAAATCATGGGCCGCCAGGGGATCCGGGAAGCC
>NZ_JBNATZ010000395.1:0-1524 GCF_049701015.1 Desulfofundulus sp. | reverse complement strand
GCTACGTCACCCCGGCGGAGCACCTGGGCCTGCCTGCAGAAGAAGATGTGCGGGTTGGGGTGATGGCCGCCCGTATTGCCGCCCATGCCGCCGATATTGCCAAAGGCGTCAAGGGGGCCTGGGACTGGGATTTAAAAATGGCCCGGGCCCGGGCTTCCCTGGACCGGGAGGCCGTGGCCGGCCTGGCCATCGACCCGGCCCTGGTGCGCTGTTACCTTGAGAAAGAAAAAGGGGAACCGTGCAGCGCCTGCGGCGATGAATGCGCCCTGCGGCTGGTTTCGGAGTATTTTCAGCAGTAATCCCATCCTAAGGTGGCAGGTAAATGTTTAAAAGAGATGCGCGATCTTCCTCAAATGGCTGGTATATAATGGACATCTGCCGCGGCCACTGGGCGGCTCAGGTGCTTTTTACGGCCGTGGACCTGGGCCTTTTCGACATCCTGGCCCGGGGCGCCCAAACTCCCGCCCGGGTGGCTGCGGCCCTGGGCACCCACCCGGAAGCCACCGCTCGCCTGCTGGTTGCCCTGGAGGGGCTGGGGCTGGTGAAAAGGGAGGGCGAGTTTTACCGCAACGCTCCCCTGGCCGGCCGCCATCTGGTACGGGGAAGGGATGCCTACCTGGGCCATGCGGTGCACCACTTTGCCAACCTGGCAGAGGGTTGGTCCCGGCTGGGCGAGGCCGTGCGCACCGGCCGCCCGGTGGGTTTCGAGGCTGTGGAACGGACGAACTATGAAGAGCGCCTGCGGGACTACATCCTGGCCATGCGGGACCAGGCCCGGCTCAAGGCGGATCGGCTGGCCGCCGCCCTGGATTTAAGCGGTTGTGAACGCCTACTGGATTTGGGCGGCGGGCCCGGGGTGTATACCGTTGCCCTGTTGAAGAAAGAGCCCCGGGCACGGGCCACCATCCTGGACCTGGCCCCCACCCTGAAGATCACCCGGGAATTGATAGAAGCGGCGGGGATGATGGAGCGGGTGGAGCTATGTGCCGGGGATTTCACCAGGGACGAACTGGGTGAAGGGGTTTACGACCTGGTGCTGGCCTCCAATGTGGTGCACATTTATGACGCTGCCACCAACCGGCGGCTCATGGAGCGGGTCTTCCGGGCCCTGTGCCCGGGCGGGCAGGTGGTGATCCACGATTACGTCCTGGCTGAAGAGCCCTCCCTGGAAGCCGCCCTCTTTGACCTGAACATGCTGGTGGGCACCCTTACCGGCCGGGTGTACGGCGTTCAAGAAATGGGCAGCTGGCTGGAGGACGCCGGTTTTGAGGATGTGACTTACCATCCCCTGACCCCGGGCAGCGGGTTGTTGAAGGGGAGAAAATGGACTGGCAAAGAGAAGGGGGGAAGAGCCGTTGACCGGCCCTTTAAAAAATAAATGGGGGCCCGTTACCGGCCCGGGTGAAGCCGTGGTCCCGGAGGACCTGGTGGAACATCTCTGCCGGGTGGCCCGGGAAGCCGGGGCGACGGCCCCGGCGAAGAGGGCCACGGCCAGGGCCAGAAAGAGAGTGATGGCGACAAATT
>NZ_JBNATZ010000394.1:0-1531 GCF_049701015.1 Desulfofundulus sp. | reverse complement strand
GTTCCACATCTACAATGAAGCGCTGGCCCATCCTACGCTCTTCAGGCAAAACACCATGATATCCGTAAAATTCCATACCCTTTAAAATTACGCGGTCCACCCAACCCCCCCCCAATAAGTTAATAAAAGGTGCCAGGCACCTTTTATTAACTTATTGGGCGGACCATGGCGTCGGTCATACGGGCCACCCGCACCATTTCCTTCACATCGTGCACCCGGACGATGTCTACCCCCGCCGCAATACCAATGGCCACCGTGGCCGCCGTACCCTCCAACCGCTGTTCCACGGGCAGGTCCAGAGTTTTCCCGATCATAGATTTCCGGGATGTCCCCAGCAACACCGGAAGTCCCAGACATGCGAGCTCCGGGAGCCGGTTCATGATTTCCAGGTTTTGTTCGACGGTCTTGCCAAAGCCAATCCCGGGGTCGATAATAATTTTGTCAGTGCCAATACCTGCCTCCATGGCCATGGCAATGCTTTCACGGAAGAAACGGATTATATCCCCCATCAGGTCCTCATACTCCGTACCCACCTGGTTATGCATGAGGATCACCGGCACGCCGTAACGGGCCACCACCGCCGCCATCTCCGGGTCGGCGCGCAAAGCCCACTGGTCGTTGATGATGTGGGCACCAATTTCCAGGGCCTCCCGGGCCACCGCAGCCTTGGTGGTATCAACGGATATGGGGACAGGAACCTCCTGCACCAGCTTCTCCAGCACCGGAATAACCCGGCGCAGTTCCTCCTCCAGAGATACAGGGGTATGCCCGGGCCGGGTGGATTCCCCACCCAGGTCAATGATGTCCGCCCCTTCCTCCACCAGGCGGTGGGCATGTTCCAGAGCTCGCGAAGGATCGTTGAACCTGCCGCCATCGGAAAAGGAATCGGGAGTCACGTTAAGAATGCCCATGACAAGTGTCCTTTCTCCAAGCACCAGTTCCTTTCCCCGGCAGTCCAGCCGCCTGATGGGCCGCCCCTCCAGGTTCTGCAGAACCCGGCGGATTTCCCCGGCCAGGGCAGCCAGGCCGAAGGGCTGGAGTTCGAGCTTGGCCAGCATGGCGTTATACTGCTTCAGGGTACCCATGAGCAGTACGTCCGTTTTTTCTACAGTATGGTCGACCACACCCCGGGCCACGGCCGCATCGCCGCCTCTGGCCAGCATCTCCTGCTTGAGAATAGTAGCCTGGACAGGAGTCAGACCGCTGATTTTTAAAACCCGGTGAACAGCCTTGGGAGCCATCAAGCGGCAGCCTGCCTGGTCCGCTCCTACGGCAGCTATTTCCTCCAGGGCCTGCTCCCTGTTTTTTATTTCAATGTGTCGCACCTGCAAGGACAAAATATATCACTCCCGGGCTTTTTTAATTTCAATAAACCAGTGCCTCGCGCAGGGTTTCCATACCGGCAGCCTTGTAACATTTATCGCGGGCGGTACAAAAGGCACAGGGACGGGACAGGTCGTCAGCCCGACATAAAAGCTGTCCCAGCGGCCCTCCCCGGGGATCCCCCCGGCGGTGGGCTGCAATAGCCATG
>NZ_JBNATZ010000393.1:0-1556 GCF_049701015.1 Desulfofundulus sp. | reverse complement strand
TTGCCGTGAAATGTGAATGGAATCTCTAGTTTTTGCGTCCGATTAAGAGACAAGGAATCCGGGTTACCCCACTGACAACCATATATGAAAAAATTTGAATAGATGAGGTGTCAATTGTGCAAAGAAAGTGCAGCTTCCGCTTCAAAATCATGTGGGCAGCAGCAGCCAGAAAAATCGGGATGCCGGAGGAAATGGGGCCCTGTCTCCTACCCGGACTATTACTCGCCGGCCTCTTAACTCTGCTTTTTATTAAACTGGCAGAAGATCTCGCTTATAATAAGTTATCGACCTTCGACGGGCTAATTGCCAATTCGATTCGTCACTGCAGAACCCTGCCGGTGACGTCAATTATGAAGGGATTCACCATCATAGGTTCTGCCGACTCAATAGCACTGATGGCTCTTGGGATAACCATTATCCTTGTAGTCCTGCAACGGCCGCTGTGGCAACCACTATTCCTCAATATTACCACTACCGGAAGCTGGCTTTCAGAGGAAGTCCTCAAAGCGGTTTTTCGTCGCCCCAGACCAGCTGTGGACCAGCTGGTACATGCCTCAGGGTACAGTTTCCCCAGCGGCCATTCTACGGTTGGTATAGCCTTTTTCGGCGCTGTTGCCTTCTTGCTCTGGATCCACCTGTACAGGTCACGCCTGCGCCTGTTAACAATGACCATTTTAGCCTTACTCATCCTCTGCATCGGTATTAGCCGTATCTACCTGGGCGTGCATTACCCCAGCGATGTGCTGGCCGGTTTCGCAGTCGGCGGAACCTGGCTAACACTCTGCATTACAATCATACAATGCATGAAGATGTTAGCCAGGACGCCAAGGATCTAGGTAAGCCACCAGGAAAGAAACGGTGGCCCTGCTTCTCGTAGAAAGAAGTACCGATGTACCGCAAAATATGGCTTCTGGGGGCCTGGAATAGCGGATACCAAGCCTATCCCCATATGTATAAAATTGCTTTCTACTGGACATTGTTATTTAATAAACGCCTGACCCCCTCCTCAAGATAAAAAGGGGAGTCATGGTGAAAAACTGCTGCCAAACTCCACGATTCCAAATGGACCCGGCGTTCAATCACTCAGGGAATTCCAGGAATTATTTAAGTTGTTGAACGTCCGGTTTGTTTGGCGACATAATAATGGGGTAAGGAAAACGTGCCTAAAAAGTTCGCTTTGCTGATGATAGTCTTGTGCCTTAGTTTGCTTTTGTCCGGAACGCCGCTCCTGGCTTCGCCGGACGAGGCAGTGCGGGAAGACATTCCCTACTGTGATCATTTATCTTCCGGGAACGGTCCGGCCAGTAGCGGTCAAACCGCTGCAACTTATACCGTAAAACCGGGGGATTGTCTGTTAACCATCGCCGGCCGGTTTAATGTCGACCAGTCCACTTTGTGCAAGGCCAACCAGTTAAGTGATCAAAACTTGCTGCTGGTCGGGCAGGTCTTAACTATTCCCGGAGCGGTAGCACATGAGGTGGCTGAAGGGGAAACCCTGGACGGAATTGCCAGGCAGTTTGGCGTAAGTGAGCAGGAGCTGGTCAGAGCAAACAACA
>NZ_JBNATZ010000392.1:904-1561 GCF_049701015.1 Desulfofundulus sp. | reverse complement strand
GGGTAGATGTAGGGCTCCATACCGAAAGCATCGGCAACGGCCTGCCTGGCCACTTCGACCAGCGGGTGCGTAATTGGGGTACGCGATGGTTCGAGGAAGCCAAGGGGTTTAATCTCGGCATCACCGTAGCCGGTACGGGCCAGGTGTTCTTTAAGCAAAGCCAGCACCTTCTCGGGCTTCTGGTCGGGGACGAGGCGCAGGTCCAGCTTCGCCGAAGCTTGGCACGGGAGTACCGTTTTGGAACCGGGCCCTTGATAACCGGCCGTAAGACCGGAGATGTTACAAGTGGGTTCGAAAATCATGTTCTTGTAGTAATCGTCGCCGTGGCGGTTGGTGAGGAGAGAGCTTATGCCCAAGTCGGCCATCAGCGCCGCCTTGTCGCAGGGGATGGCCTCCACTGCTGCAATTTCCTCCGGAAGAAGCGGGCGCACATCGTCGTAAAAACCGGGGATCCGTACCAGGCCGTCTTCCCCCTTTAGGCTGGCCAAAAGGTGAACGAGGCGCCAGACTGGGCTGGGTACGGCTGCTGCCCGCATGGAATGCAGGTCGCGGTTGGCACCGCGAACGGTGATTTCAACGTAAAGCATTCCTTTTAATCCAAGAACCACCAGGGGACGGCCGTTTTCTTGAATATGGCTGTCGGAGAAAATACATACA
>NZ_JBNATZ010000392.1:0-894 GCF_049701015.1 Desulfofundulus sp. | reverse complement strand
AGAGATCGCGGTGAGCTTCGACGAAGGGTTCCAGGCTGGGGCTGGATATTTCTTCTTCACCTTCGAAGATGAACTTGACCCTTAAGGGTAGCTCACCCCGCACGGCAAGGTATGCTTGTACACCCTTTACGTGGGCAAAAAGCTGCCCTTTGTTATCTGAACTTCCCCGGGCATAGATTTTTCCCTCACGGATTACGGGCTGGAAAGGATCGCTGTGCCAAAGCTCGAGGGGCTCCGGCGGTTGCACGTCGTAATGGCCGTACACCAGCACGGTGGGTGCACCGGCTGGACCGATTTCCCCGTATACCACCGGGTGACGCTGGGTGGGATAAACGGTGGTTTTAATGCCGACGTCCCGCATCAGGTTGGCCAAGAGTTCCGCGCACTCCTTGACACCTTCGTCCCGGGTGCTGATGCTGGGCTGGCGAAGCAGGGAGAATAAATCATCTAAAAAGGCGCCGGCATTTCTGTCCACATAGGAGTAGACGGATTTGAGGTTCAAGACTATCCCTCCTTGCCCCAATTATTGAACACATCTGATGATATGATGATGAGGCGTTATAATATTTTGCCGTAGGTTTCTCATCTCCTTCTGCGGACGGAAAAAATTTTTTTGTACGGGTTGCGCCAAAAAATCCGCAAAAAAATTTGTCACCCAGGAGGAATTCGCGGACAAAGCTCGAATTAAACATCCAATCAAAAGCACATATCTGATGATCTGATGATAAGGTGTGATGAACGTGCGACTGCGGAAGATCGGCAGGCCCGCCGGACTGGCCCAAATGGTGCGCGATGAAATCGAACGTCTCATCGTGGCCGGTAAACTGGCGCCGGGCAGCCGCCTGCCCACGGAGAAGGAGCTGGCGCAGCAACTGGGCGTCGGGCGTTCTTCCA
>NZ_JBNATZ010000391.1:0-1575 GCF_049701015.1 Desulfofundulus sp. | reverse complement strand
CCAGGAGACCCCCAATGCTGTATAGCACGTCCCGCTCACCCGGCCAGTCCGACTCCAACTCTTTGAAAGCCGAAAACCACACTTCAACCCTGTTTTTGGCATTGCGCTTGGCATTGTACATTGCTTCGTCGGCCTGCCTGATTAGTTCGGCAGCGTTTGGAGCGTCACCCGGGAAACAGGATACTCCGATCGAAACGGTGATCCTACCGCCGGGCATAAGCTCCCGGTATGGGAAGGGGTGCTCTACGATGCACTGGCGCAGGCGTTCTCCCACTTCCACTGCCACCGTCTGGTCCGCGCCGGGCAGGATTACGGCAAATTCGTCCCCGCCGTAGCGCCCTACGATGTCCGATTGGCGAACGTTTTTTTCCAGCAGGCGGGCCAGTTGTCTGAGCAGTTCGTCTCCCGCCGGGTGACCGAACTGGTCATTGTAGGTTTTAAAGTTGTCCACGTCCATCATTAAATAAGCCAGTTTCCCACCCTGCTCGCCTGCCCTGGCCACTTCGCGATCCAGCACCTGTTTGAGGTAGGAGTGGTTGTAGAGCATGGTCATGCTGTCCCGCACGGCCAGTCCCCGCAGTTTCTCTTCAACCACCTTGCGCTCGGTGATATCCCTTATGATTAGCATGATACCGTGGCGCCTGCCCCTTTCGTTGCGCAACTGCAGGCAGTCGGTGAGCAGGACGTATTGCCAGCCGTCAGGGCCGGTGTAGTTCTGCTCCACGTTGCACATATCCTCGTTGCCAGTCAGAGCAGTGGCCACGGGGTAGCTGAAGGCCACCTCGCCCGCCTGATGCCGGCCGGTAAAGACGGCTTCGAAGGGCAGCCCCGCAACTGCTTCTTTATTTAGGCCGAAAATTTCTTCCGCTGCTCGGTTGATTAGATAAATGCGACCATTATTTTGCACCACGACCACCGCATTTCTTGTGTTCCGGAGTATGAGCCGGTAAACAAGGTTTTCCAGCATCAGCCTGCGGTTTAACAAAATGCCGGAGATGATACCTGTGAAAAGGATGACCAGCCCGCCGCCAAATCCCCACCCCAGAGCCTGCTTGACGCTGAAAACAGCTCCGTACAGGGATTCATTCAAATCCTTCAGGCGCATTTCCCGCAATCTGTCAACCAGCTGGAGCATTTCCTCAATCAAAGTTACCGCGCCGCTTTGCTGGGCCACGCGGGCTGCGTCATCAATGTTTCCCCGTTCTACCAGTGGAATGATTTCTTTTTCGCAGAGAACGACATACTTTCGCTGCCGAACCAGAATTTCCTCTACCACTGCCTGTCGGGCCGGACGGACCACCTGCCGCAGTTGCTCCATTTCCTGCTGGCTGAGGCGGGCATAAAGGCGGAATTCCTCCAGGTAGACCGGTCTGTGATACAGCATGTAACCCTTGATGGCGTACGACTGTCTGAGCACATGGTTGTACAGTTGCTCAGTTGCGGTTATCTTGTTCAACCCAACTGTTATCTGCTCCAGCCCTTCCGTTATCCGGGTAATCTGTAACAAAACAAAGGCGGCCATCGAGGAATGCCGTCGGCTGGGCATTCAGGTTTTGCCGCCGGACATAAATGAAT
>NZ_JBNATZ010000390.1:0-1578 GCF_049701015.1 Desulfofundulus sp. | reverse complement strand
CTACCCTCCACCTCTTTTCCCCTGCTACTTTTCCTACAGTAATTTTACTTTAACGGGGAAGTAAATCATTTCGTAAACTGGTGGCTTCCCGCAGGTAGACATGCTTGATTTCCCGCTGGGAGCGGGTTGTGTTCACGTGAACCAGCACCCGTATGCACCGGGGCAAGCGTCCCGGCACATCGATTTCCCGGGCACATAAAAGGGGTACATACTTCCACCCCAGCAGTTCCCGGGCTGCCGTGGCGGGAAATTCAGCATTGAGGTCGGCAGTCACAGTAAAAAAGGCACTGGCAATATCCTCGGGGTTCAATTCGTTTTCCACCATAATAGCCTGCAGCAATTCTCCCGTGGCCTGAATGATATCCTCGGCCGTATTCCGTTCTACCGTTATCGCTCCCCTGATTCCCCGTACACAGGTTCCTGCCATTCTACCATCCTCCTTAAGAAGAGACTGCCCTGTGCCCCAGGCCTACAGCCACATCATCCAGGTGTAAAAGGCCCACGCCGAAAAAAACGGCCACACTGATATGATCCTGGTACCGTGCAATACCTATTTTACCGCCCACGTTCAGACCGATGGCCTTGGGCATGACCTGGGAGAGGGCCTCCCTGGTTGCCCCGGCTACCGCCCCTTCTTCGGCATGGACTTCCCTGATCACACCCTCCCGCTTGGCTGCCACCACTGCTCGCTCCGTGATCTTGTTGACCGAAGAGATAAAATCACCGCCGTAATCCACGGCAGCTGTTTTAAAGCCTTCCCGGGCAAAACGGGATTTTAATTCCCGTTCATGGTCCCTGTCCTCGCTCAAAGCCATGGTCAGGGCCACCCGGGCTACCTGTCTGCTCCCCGGTGAGAACATCTCGCCACCTCCATCAAGGCCGGAAACCAGGGCCGCTGGTAGGAACATTATAGGACACACGGAGTAAAAAAACAACGGGGACATAACTATGAAAACCTCTATTTTCAATTCGCGTTCCGGTTTTATTACTTGACATTGTACTTGCGCTCCAAATGCCGGCGGTAGTTTGTAAATTCTTCAAAGATCCGGAACATCAGCCTTTCTATCTCATGCTTGTTCAATGATAGGACACCGGGGGCCACGATTTCGATTTTGCGAAATTCATCCCGGGCGACAAAACGTATAAGGTCCTCAAGGGTATCCGCGGTCAATTGTAAAACCACCGGGGCGTAGGCAACCTCCTGGTTGTTTACATCGTCATAGACGGTATAAATATCCAAACTTAAATCCACATCTTCAACCTGTATACCCTGTACGGGTACATGGCGCAGCAAGGCAAGTTGCTGTTCCCGGGCTTCTTCAGCAGCCTTGTCCGTAGATTTACCGCCAAAAAAAAGACGGCCGGGTCGTCCCACTCCTTTAAAATCCAACCTTACTCTGGCTTTAATCCCGGTGGTGGGGTTTTCGACGGGTTCCAAGACAGCCAAAACTTCACCCCCCAGCAAAAATTACGCATTTCTTGTTATTTCGCTGGGGGTCGGGAAATTCCTGCCGGCTATTAAATTATATGCTGATTCCTGCCGACTGCCGTAACTGACGGACCTCTTCCCGGGTTAGA
>NZ_JBNATZ010000389.1:0-1589 GCF_049701015.1 Desulfofundulus sp. | reverse complement strand
ATGGTCCCGGCGGCACCGGCCAGGCGCGGCCTGGTAACGCCGACCTCCACGCCTTCCGGCCCGGCGGTGAAGTCCGGTGTAAATTCCCTCGCCGGGGGAAGCGATTTGACACCCGGGAGGGCCGCCGGCTGCTGCACTTCTCCTTCCGGCAGGGCCGCCTTTGGTCTGCCGATGTGGACGGCGCCGCCCGGTTCGGCGGTGAAGTCCGGTTCAAGAGTGGGGCCGGGTTCGGCGCGTGGAGGTTCCTCTGCGGGGAGTGCGGCGCCTTTCTCTTCTCCAAACAATCTTGACGCGACCCGCCCCGCCCCGTGGGAGAGTGCACCCAGCAGGGCATTCTCCGCAACCGCTTTAAGCATGTCTTTCGCGGAGGGTGACCTGTCATTCAGTGCCGAAGTGCCCGCCTCATAAGCCGCGCTGCCGGCGGCCATTTCTGCGGCGGTACGCAGGGCAGGGTGTACGGAAGCAGGGAGGACCCTGTTCACCGCTTTCGTACCAAGACCCCAGAGTTCTCCACCGGCTGACGGAGCACCCGGTCCCGCACCGACAAACCCAAGCGCGCCGCCCAGCAGGTCAGCCGCTACTTCAGCCAGCCTGCTGCCCAGTCTGGTGTGGGTGGGCGAAGGAGTGGCAAAGCGTACCTCATTTTCCGCTTCCGCCATCCGGTGCATAAACTTGCCCACCGGTGTCTGGCCGATGGCATGGAGGGGTGCGGTGAGGGCAAGCATGGCCCTCGTGAATGTCGGGTGCTTCGCAGCAAACTCGGGGTTGATGTTCATCTGTTCCATTTCCCGCGCCGTCGGCATCCGGGCCGGTGCTCCGAACGGCAGCCAGCCCCCTACCCGCTCGTCCAGGGAAGTGTACCAGCTCTTCCGCGGCTTTCTGTCATGGGGACTTGCAGAGGTTTTTGTTGTCCCCTTCTGCGCTTCACGTTGCAAAGCTTCTTCCCACGCCTGCTTTCGGTCTAGAAACAACCTATTCTGATCTGTTGCATCGCGCAGTGCTCGTTCCCAGGCTTCTTTGCGACTTCCATACGGAAGGTAAAGCTCTTCACCGGCCAACATCAACGCCCCCATGTGGAAAGAGTCTCATATGGGTGATAGCTCTCCGTAATCTGTTTTTGGATCTCAGCGTAAACCTCGGGATCGAGTTCGCCGGCTTCCATATTTCGCCGGGCCTGCATCAAGAAATCAATAGGCCGCTTAAATAATCTCAGGTTTTTAGAAATGTACTCACTGGCCTCTTCTTTGGCGTTTTTCTCTGCTTTTCCTTGCTGCTGCAATTTCTGCCGTTCCAGGTTCTGTTGCCTCGTATAATACTCCCGCTCCCATGTTGGTTTCCCTTGATAATAACCGGTTAACCCGGCTTTTTCTTTTTGTTTCAACCAATCGACTTTCTGCTGTTCCACAGTGGGCGTGCCGGGCTTGAAGGGGATGTAGAGGGGGTTGTTCATCTGGTGCATCTGGACGGCCCTCACCAGGCTGTCCAGCGCTGCCTGCCACCCCTGGCGCGGCACTTCCTCGCCGTAGCGGGGCGCCGCTGTGCCCGCCGCGTTCTGGCGCGGCATCAGGTCGTCGCGCACGACGTAGACG
>NZ_JBNATZ010000388.1:0-1590 GCF_049701015.1 Desulfofundulus sp. | reverse complement strand
TCTTTAAGCTTTTGGAGTGAAAGTGTCACAGCAGGTATGCTCCGACTGACTGCACTTCTTGTTGTCGGTTGAAGATCTTACCTCAATGCCATCAGCACGGCATTCCATATTGCTATTATAGGCGCATTCTTCAATGTGACACCTTGTTACTTTTGACATCGTTATTCACCTCCTGGAAGGATAGGTTGGCCCACCTGATCTTGTTTTATGCGTCTCCAGAACGTGCTCAAGAAGCATGGGTGGGATATGGGAATTGCGCGTTTGTGATTGTGAAGGCAATTTCAGGGACCATGGCAACCAGGCGTGGCCGTCACTGTCTGATTTCAGACACTTTTGATTGAAATCAAACAACAGCTTCCCCCCTTATCCCGTTAAACTCCGGGATATTTCTTTTTTGACCAGGCCGTCCCGTTGTCTGTTTTCAGACAACGTGCTTTCCCAAAACCCTTTTCTTTGAACCACAAAAATATGGTACAAAAAATGCTATGTCCTCTTAGTGAGTCTTTTCACATTTCTTCATGCCTACCAGGGCGCCGTCAGAACAGCACAAAAAGCGGTTCAAATGCTCTTAAGAATAAATTTTTTGGGCCGTTATGTGCTTGGAGTTACAAGCACAAAGTCCCGCCAGAAATTGGTCAAGTGAGGTGATAAGACCATGGCTGAAGAAGATGCACTGCAGCTATTTTTTAATAACCGTTCAAAGGGCTCCCGGCATGTTGCCGGACACAAAAGCAGGAAAATCAGGGCAGTCCGCGAGCTTAAAAATTTCCTCGATTGGTTCGAGTCCTGGCTGCAAAGCGAAGAAAGTTCTGAAGTAGAACGGGTCACCCCGGCACAAAAAGAAAAGACTTTTGACCAGTTTCTGGACGAAGTGCTGAACGAGGCGGAGCACATCCTGGCGGAGCAAAACATCGAACTCACATACGCTCTGCCGGGGCAAAACCTGGGGATCAGCGAACCATGGAAATGCGTCAAGGTCTTTCGCAACAGCAACATCTATTACCGCATCGGTCGTACCCAGCCGCGCAAAGGTAAGTACCAGGGACAGAAGATTTTAGTTATCGACCTGGTAATGGACGGCCATAAAAAGCAGGTCTTCCTGCCCCTTCTGGAACTCAAGGCGGAAATCGAAAAACGACTGGGTACTGTACTGGAAAGGGAACCGGTTGGAGTTGAAGTAGCGGGCAAATACAGGTTGAAAGTAATCCTGCCGTATGAAATTGTACTCAAAGGCGATACTCAACTGGCGGCGCGAAAGCTGGCGGAGTTTATCGCCGTAACCAAACCGCTGATTAACGAGTTGGGCATTCAGTAATACCCCGTGGTACGAAGTGTCTGGAACGCGAAAGGAGGGAGAATGGCAGAGACAGGTTGGTAATCAGGCCGCAAGAACAGAGCACAAGCATTGATAATCCTGGAAGTAATTCTCAAGTAACAGGAATCTCTGGTTATGATAATGGCAGTGAAGCGGAGGGATGAAAATCATGTTCGACTGGCTGTCTTCCTTCACAGGGAGTAGTCTGGTGGCTAAGGCGACCGCAGCCGTAACCACTACTGGAACAGCTGTGAGCGCAGCCGCCGGAACTCCCG
>NZ_JBNATZ010000387.1:0-1618 GCF_049701015.1 Desulfofundulus sp. | reverse complement strand
GAGGGACGTTTAAATATCATTATCTGGAATATCCGGTTGCCCCGGGTGCTGGCTGCGGTCACTGCCGGGGTCGGCCTTTCCGTGGCGGGCTGCGTGATGCAAAACCTCTTGCGCAACCCCCTGGCGTCTCCTTTCACGCTGGGCATTTCGCAGGGTGCGGCCTTTGGTGCGGCTGTAGCCATCATTGCCCTCGGGGCGGGGAGCACCGGGAGTACCAGCGCCGATGCAGTCATCATCAACAACCCATACCTGGTCACCATTTCCGCCTTTGTGGGGGCGATGGCGACGACCCTGGTGGTCCTCTTCCTGGCCCGGGTGAGGGGGGTCACGCCCGAAGCGATGGTCCTGGCGGGGGTGGCCCTGGGTTCCCTTTTTTCAGCCGCTACCATTATCCTGCAGTTTTTTGCCAGCGACGTGCAGGTGGCTTCGATTGTTTTCTGGACCTTTGGCGATATCGGCCGGGCTTCCTGGCGGGATCTCGAGATTATAGCCGCGGTAACCGGCTCCGCACTGCTTTACTTTATAGCCAACCGGTGGAATTATAACGCTCTGGACGGCGGGGAGGAGACGGCCAGGGGACTTGGTGTTGACGTTGAGAGAATCAGGCTAGTCGGGATGTTCGCGGCCTCCCTGGTTACAGCGGTAATTGTCTCCTTTCTCGGTATCATCGGCTTTATCGGTCTGGTCGGGCCGCACATGATGAGGAGGGTACTGGGCGGCGACCACCGATTTTTAATCCCGGCTTCCAGCGTAATGGGGGGGCTTTTACTGCTTGCTTCCGACACCCTGGCCAGGACCATTATTTCCCCGGTTGTTTTGCCGGTCGGTGCGATCACTTCTTTTATGGGCGCTCCCTTGTTCCTCTACCTTCTCTCCAGGGGGTACGGCCGAAGATGATCCTGTCTGTGGACGGCGTGGAATTCAGTTACGGGAGCCGGCCCGTGTTGAAGGATATCAGATTTGAAGTCAACAGGGGTGAATTTTTCTCTATCCTGGGCAACAACGGTGCCGGGAAGTCCACCCTGCTCAAGTGCCTGAACAGAATTCTGAAGCCGAAAACAGGGATCATTCTCATTGAAAAAGATGACCTGTTTGCTCTCAGCCACCGGGAAGTTGCGCGCCGCCTGGGGTACGTGGCGCAGAGATGTGAAAGCACCCGGTTTACCGTCTTCGACGCCGTACTTTTGGGCAGGAAACCCCACATCAAGTGGGGTACCACCGCAAGAGACCTGGAAATCGTCCGGCGAGTTTTGGGCGTCCTCGGCCTGGAGGAGTTTTCCCTGCGCTACGTGGATGAATTGAGCGGGGGGGAGCTGCAAAAGGTGGTCATTGCCAGGGCCCTGGCCCAGGAACCCCGTGTTCTTTTACTGGACGAACCCACGAGCAACCTGGATTTGAAAAATCAATTCGAGGTTTTGAAGACTGTAAAAAGTGCGGCCAGGGAACAAAACATTGCAGCGGTGGTGGTGATGCACGACCTCAACCTTGCTTTGCGGTTCGCAGATAAATTCCTGCTCCTTAAGGACAGGACCATCTTTGCCTGCGGGGGGATGGAAATCATGACTCCGGAGAACATTGCTGCCGTTTACGGTGTCCCGGTAGCGGTGGAAAGGCTGGC
>NZ_JBNATZ010000386.1:0-1641 GCF_049701015.1 Desulfofundulus sp. | reverse complement strand
GGCTGGACAGCGTGGTTATCGAGCTTGTCCGGCTGGCCAGGAAAAATTTTTAAAAAGGAGGGTCCAATTCATGGGAATGCAGATACATACTCCGTTTTTCACGGTCGATGAGATGAAGGCGTACAAATTTAAAAAGGGCGAGAAGCTGACCATATACCGTTTTCTCGAGACTCCCGACCCGAGCGTAATGCCGCCCATCTGGCCGACGGTGTTCGTGATTGTCCTGGAGGACGGCCGGTGGGCGTGGGCGGAGGTGCCGACGCACTTCTACAGGGCGGACGCGGTCCCGGCATTCGACGAAAAACTGGGCGGGTACCCCGACTGGCGGCTCGGCCAGAAGTGGCCAGGCGTGTTCCGGCGCATCGAGCCGCAGAACATGCTCGGGGCGCTGCAGTACTGGGTAGAAGAGGGCTGCAACGGTATAACCAACGACGTGGGGGTCGTCGAGCGCGTCGTCGTCGACCTGGACGACCGGGAGGCCATGGAGAGGGAGGCGGCCCGGATCATGGGCGAGGACGGGGACAAAATGCCGGAACTCATCGTCCCCGTCACCGGGATGAATTTCCGGCGGTACTTCGGGGAGATCGCCGTCCAGGAGTCCATGCACCAGGTGGCGATATGGGAAGCGGCGGGCGAGACCGGGGTGGAACTGCCCCCGCCGGTTGCTCCGTAGGGGACATGATTCGCGCCAAAAAATGAAGGCCGGTTGTCCGGTCTTTTTTGTTTCTCGGGTAATAGCTGTGGTTGTTGCATTTGTCAAAGTCTGAGATAATTTGTCGGATGGAAAGGTGTTGTGGAGCGTGATCACTGGTGATAAGATCTCCTTAAAAAAGATTATTTTGGAGAGCTTTCTCTGGCGATTGTTTATGAAGAATAAAGTCAGCCTGTGTATTAAGTATGAGAGCCAGGTATATCAAATAGATGTTGATACATTAGTTGTTTCACTTTTGCATTTTTCCGAACTGACAAGCGCAGTCTCTAAAGAGCTGATTCCAGCGGGTGAAATAAAGCTGAAGATTGAAGCAACAGAAAAAGGAAGTTTTGTTGTTATTCTAGAAGCGGTAAAGGGAATAATCGGGGGGCTGTTTGATTTTCTGACAAACGAAAAAGAAACAATTGATTCCATTCATAAAGTTATCAATACAATTCTGGATCTTCTAAGTCTTAAGCGTTTTTTAGGGGGCAAGAAGCCCGAGAGCATAAAATTTGAAAATGGGAATGTCGTTCTTGAAAAAGATGGTGCCAAAATAGTTGTTAATCAGACTGTATATCGAATATATTGTAAAAACTCAAAAGTAAATTTTCATATAGAAAAAATGTTTGAAAGTTTATCCGAAAATCTGGAAGTAGACGGATTTAGTGTTGTAACAAATAAAGGTGGTACTTTTCATGCTAACAGGGAAGAGTTCTACAAATTGGCAGCCGACAACGAAATTACCGAAAGTGAAAAGATAAGGGAAGTCAAAGAAAAAGTCAGGCTGACAGTGGTCAAGGTGGTTTTTCAAAAAAATAGGAAATGGGATTTCATATATGAAGGGAATAAAATTTCTGCCTATATAGCAGATGAAGGGTTTTGGAATAAAGTAGGTTCTTCGCTATTTTGTGTGGGTAAGAGTCTTTACCAGAAGATGTCATATGGTA
>NZ_JBNATZ010000385.1:0-1652 GCF_049701015.1 Desulfofundulus sp. | reverse complement strand
GAGCATGTAGAGGTATGGTAATATGGTGTTCTCCTTGTATAGTCGTAGTAAGACGAAGATGACTTCCTGTTTGACGTGTTACGCGGTATCCATATCGAGCCAAAAGTTTTGCTAATTTCTCTCCGCTTACGTCTCTGGGCACCCTCACACTGCTATAACCTCATCTTTCACGATATGCAAGCGGATCAGCCGGGGCATATCTTTGTCTTCAAAATGACAGCGTACCGCGTCCCGAACAACAACCCTTATTTCGTCCAAATTCTCGCCTTCTGTGAATATTGAGTGGCCGAGTGCTCGTGCTGTATAACCGCCTTCCTGGGCTTCCTCGACCAAAAAAATTATCTCCTGGACCAATATAATCCCTCCTATCGCCAGGTAATCGATCACGACCAATATACCACACTTTGACACAACGCACAATTATACCGGACAGACACATTCTCGAGAACGGCTTACCGCCCCTGATTTCCAGATCTATGATTATCCCAGGTAGGATTTCTCGCATTTTTGAGTCCTCCTCGCACGCACCAAGCTCACCCCGCGCAAAAAGGTCCGCCGGAGGAGACCCTCCAGGTACAGGTACTCATCCAGCCTAAGGAACCGGCAGACCCCGGCGAATACCAGCAGCCCGGCCAGGGCATCCAGGGCCAGCCTCAGGGCCAGAACAGCGGTGCCTCCCGCCAGCACACCGGCCAGGTACCCGTCCATAAACGATGCCGTCCCTCCTGCCAGAAGAGAAGCCAGGGCGGTACCGGCAGTAAAAAAGAGAACGCCTTTCGCGGCCAGCCCGGGCACCCGCCGCGCCAGGAGGCAAAATAAAACCACCACGTTAAATGTCGCCGCCAGGGAATTGGCAAGGGCCAGGCCGCCGTGCGCCAGGGGCCGGACCAGCAGCAGGCTGAAAACAAGGTTCACGCCCACCGCGCATACTCCCACCTTCACCGGGGTGGTCGTATCCTGCAACGCGTAAAAGCCCCGCGTGAGCACCGGCGCCAGGCACTGCCCCGCCAGGCCAAAAGAGAAGCACAACAAAGCAAACACGGTCATGGCCAGGTCGTTTTTGTCAAAAGCCCCACGCATAAAAAGCAGCCTCACCACCGGCTGGCGCAAAAAAGCCAGGCCCACTCCCGCCGGCAGGGCGACAAGTAAAACTGTTTTCACCGCCCGCAACAAGGTATGGCTAAAACCAGCCCCATCCCCGGAAGCAGCCTTATTCGACAGCGCAGGGAAAATGGCCGTACCCAAAGCCATCACGACCACCCCCTGGGGCAGGAGGATGAGCTTGGAAGCATAATTGAGCGCCGAAATGCTGCCCTCGGGCAGGCCCGAGGCCAGAACGCGGTCGATGACGAGGTAAACCTGGCCAATCCCCGTACCGATCATCACCGGGAACATCAGACCAAAGGCCTGCTTCAGACCGGGGTGATGGAGGTCCACCGCGGGGCGGAAGGGAAACCCCGCCCGCCGCAGGTAGGGCACCTGCAGCACCATGGCGGCCATATTCCCCACGAGGTTCCCCACAGCCACGGCCACAATGCCGAACCTCAACCCGGCCAGGATGGAAGCAATGATAAACACATTGGTAACCACGGGGGCCAGGGCCGGAGGCCCGAAAATGTTGTTGGCGTTCAGCAGCCCGTAGAAAAGGTTCG
>NZ_JBNATZ010000384.1:0-1654 GCF_049701015.1 Desulfofundulus sp. | reverse complement strand
ATTGTCCACCACCCCGTTTTTCTCTTTTTCGCGGCTGCCATTCTTGTCCCCGGCAAAATGATTATGGTAAAATAATGCTTATGAATGCTGTCGAAACAAGGGTTTTGTGGCATACGGCAAGGGGGATACATTGGTGAAGGAACGCTACGACTTTAAAGAAATTGAAGCCAAATGGCAGGCCCGCTGGGCCGCAGAAAATTTATACAGGACTCCGGATTTCTCCGACCGCCCGAAATACTACTGCCTGGAGATGTTTCCCTACCCTTCCGGCAAGCTGCACATGGGCCACGTGAGGAACTATTCCATCGGCGATGTGGTAGCCCGCTTCAAAACCATGCAGGGTTACCACGTCCTGCACCCCATGGGCTGGGACGCCTTCGGCCTGCCGGCGGAGAACGCGGCTATCAAGCACGGTAACATCCATCCCGCGGACTGGACTATGGATAATATCAGGGCCATGCGCACACAGCTCAAGCAGCTGGGCATCAGCTACGACTGGGACCGGGAAGTGGCCACCTGCCATCCGGGCTATTACAGGTGGACGCAGTGGTTGTTCCTGCAGCTATACCACAAAGGACTCGCCTATAAGAAGAAAGCGGCGGTCAACTGGTGCCCCTCATGTGCCACGGTGCTGGCCAACGAGCAGGTCAAGGAGGGGGCCTGCGAGCGCTGCAAGACGCCCGTGGAAAAGCGAGAGCTGGAACAGTGGTTCTTTAAAATTACCGCCTACGCCGAGCGCCTGCTCAAAGATCTGGAGTTGCTGGAGGGCTGGCCGGAGAAGGTTAAAATCATGCAGGAAAACTGGATCGGCCGCAGCGAGGGGGCGGAAATCCGCTTTAAAGTGGCCGATCTGGATGAGGAAATTGTGGTCTTCACCACCCGCCCCGATACGGTGTTCGGGGTTACCTACATGGTGCTGGCTCCGGAACACCCCCTGGTGGAAAAGCTCATTGAAGGCAAGCCCCAGGCCGGAGCAGTGCGGGACTTCGTGCGGCGGGTGCGCAATTTAAACGAAATTGCCCGTACGGCCACCGATGTGGAAAAGGAAGGGCTGTTCACCGGTGCTTACTGTATCAACCCCTTGAACGGTGAGCGGGTGCCCGTGCTGGTGGCCAATTACGTGCTTCTGGAGTACGGCACCGGGGCGGTTATGGGCGTGCCGGCCCACGACCAGCGGGACTTTGAATTTGCCCGTAAGTACAACCTGCCCATCCGGGTGGTCATCCAGCCGCCCGGGGAGGAACTGGACCCTGAGACCATGACGGAAGCTTATGTCGGCGACGGGATAATGGTAAATTCCGGCCAGTTCAACGGCTTGCCTAAAGACGAAGGGATCCGCGCGGTGATCGCGTACCTGGAAGAAAAGGGCCTGGGCCGCGGCCGGGTGAACTACCGTCTGCGGGACTGGCTGATCTCCCGCCAGCGTTACTGGGGCGCACCCATTCCCATTATATATTGCGATAAGTGCGGTATTGTACCCGTACCGGAGGAGGATCTACCTGTGCTCCTGCCCCGGGACGTGGAATTTAAACCAACCGGGCAATCGCCCCTGGCCGACTGTCCGGAGTTTGTCAACACCACCTGTCCCCGGTGCGGCGGGCCCGCCCGGCGGGAAACCGATACCATGGACACTTTCATGTGCTCCTCCTGGTAC
>NZ_JBNATZ010000383.1:0-1655 GCF_049701015.1 Desulfofundulus sp. | reverse complement strand
GGGCCGCTGTTGGGGTCATACTGCGTTTCCGCCCACGCGAAGGTAGCAAAGCTCAGGAGCATTAGAACTGCAATAAACAGCACAGTCGCTTTACGCATGTAAACATCTCTCCTTTTTGGAAAGTCTGTCCATACCTACACCGGACGCATCCCCGGCATGAAAATGACGAAGAGAGCCAGTATGATGACAAACCAGAAGAACCTCAGCATAATACCACTCCCCGCTGTTGTTATACTTTCCGAACAGGAACTCTTGTTCCAGAGACCACCACCTTCTGGAATATTATAGCACGGGCCGGGGCAAAAACGGCCCCCAAAAATAGAAAAGCCCGGCAGTGCCGGGCAGTCTACTTCCTTGACATTATTGAGGCTATATGTTAGATTAAAAACGGGAATACCATAACAGGCGACGTGAGTGCCTCGACCTGCCGAGGTTTCCGGTTGTACCCTCTAAACTGCTGGCACAGTTTAGAGGGTTTTTACCTTATTCCCTGCGGTAGGTGATGAGCACCACGAGGGTGAGCAATTGGATGGTTGCCTGCACGATCTGTATTACATCTTGTGCGGTAATCATCCCTGCCCCACCCCCTTTCGGAGAAGAATCTCCTCGGCAGGTGAGGCCCGCAGTTATGGTATTCCTTGTCTTATTTTAGCAAATGCTGTGGGCTTGGACAAGGACTCTGCAACGTACCGCTGCATTTCGGAACACAAAAAGAACAGCCGGACGGCTGTTCGGTACTCGCAAACCGTTAATTCTTGTGAGGACAAGAGTAAATTCAGCGATGTTTTTCGCTTTCACCGCACTACGGAGAAACTTTTTCAATACGGCTACTTCCTTGATTTCCCTTATCTGTTCGGCTATGTCTTCAGGGTGAACCGCCCAGATTTTCCTCCAGCACATCAAGTATGGCGCTTTATAAGCCTTGTTGTTCTCCTTGCGCAACCGATTTTTGCCTGATCCCTTCAAACAGCGGGGACGTTTCCATCCTGCTCACCTCAGCACACTTTTCAGTTTGCTGAAGAGAGAACGTCACTTAGAACAGCTAAAAACTCCTCCAGGCTTTTCACCCTTACTGCGCGGCGGAAAAGCATTTTCAGCGTATTCATGTCCTCAATCGCCCGCAGTTTTACTGCCAGTTCACCCGGGTATCGCCCGGTGTTTTCTTCCAGAACTTCAAGAATTGCTTCGATACGGTCTTCTCTTGAGCCTTCTTGAATCCCTTTCTGAATCCCTTCTTGAATCCCTTTCTGAATCCCTTCGTTGACCCACTTTTGCTTAATCCCTTCAAACAGCGGGGACGCTTCCATCCTGCTCACCTCGATGTTCCTCAAAATGATTTCGTCCGGAATCTTTCCCAGATGAGCGAACAGAGCCAGGCCGACGTACAGGTCAGGTACCCATTCCGCCGGGGCTTCCCTTATGCGTCTCGCGCAACGGGCTACCAGTTCCTCGTCCGGCATCTGCCGCCGCATCAGCGGCACCAGCGGTACTATCCCCACCGGCCCGTACCTTAAAACGTCCTCACCCGGCAGCTCGGCCAGGTTGACCACCCGGTAGCTGAAGGCCACCACGGTCAGGTCCAGGCAGTCAAAACCGTATTCGCCTTCCTGCGGCCTGCCCGTCAGGTTGAGCACCACCGGGTAAACAGGCTTCCT
>NZ_JBNATZ010000382.1:0-1687 GCF_049701015.1 Desulfofundulus sp. | reverse complement strand
ACTCCGGTAGTTGTTAACGAAGCCGGTACAGCAGAGATCCCCAAGGGTTTAAATGAGGTTACTCTAAAACAGATCTTACTTTTCCTGATTAAAGACGGGGGTGCTCTTTCGGCTGAAGAGGTGGCCACCGGTCTCGGCTTGGCCCGGGTGACTGCCCGGCGTTACCTTGAATACCTGGCCGCATTGGATAAAGTCGCCCTGGAACTGCAGTATGGGTCAGTAGGGCGGCCCATCAAGAGGTACAAAATTAAAGTTCCATAAACATAAAGACCACAATCAACTAAATGGTCAAAATGTTGCCGTGGGGATGTAGAGGGGGGTAAAATGAAGAGAGGTTTTCACAAAAAGAGTTCAATTTTTGTGCGGCATGAGTTGGGAATATTCATATAATTGAAATTATTCATCCTTGTGGGTCCTGTGATAAAGGGGGCTTTAAGGGTAGATATGACGGGCCGGTCAAGGCGCATATTGGTTCTAGCGGCATTGTTCCTGCTCTTCGTTACTGGTTGTGATCAGCGGGGTCCCGATGGGGAGCAGGTGGATCCCACGGAGAAGATCGTGATCAAGTTTTCCCATGTGGTGGCTGAAGACACACCCAAAGGCCAGGCGGCCCGGCGTTTTGCCCGCCTGGTACAGCAGCGCACGGGAGGACGGGTGGAAGTACAGGTTTTTCCCAATTCAACCCTCTATAAGGACGGGGAGGAAATGGACGCCCTGCGGCAAGGTGCGGTTCAGATGATTGCCCCTACCACTTCCAAGTTAAGCTGCCTTGCTCCTCAATGGCAGTTACTTGATTTACCATATCTTTTTGAGAGCAAAGAACAGGTGCACCAGGCGATGGATGGGGAAATAGGTCAAAAACTTTTTGCCACCCTGGAACACTATAATATTCATCCCCTGGCCTTCTGGGATAATGGATTTAAACATATGACCAGCAGCGAAAGGCCTCTGGTCCACCCTCGTGACTTTGCTGGTTTGACTTTCCGGGTAATGATAAACAGCCGGGTTCTTGAAGAACAGTTCCGTTGCCTCGGTGCAAGGGCTACCGCCCTGCCGTTCAGTGATGTGTACAGTGCCCTGGCCGCCAGGCAGGTGGACGGCCAGGAAAACACCATGTCGAATATTTATTCCCAGGGTTTTTATGAAGTCCAACGCTATCTAACGGTGAGCAACCACGGCTTCATGGGTTATGTTGTGTTGACCAATGCTACTTTCTGGCGCTCCCTGCCCCCCGATATTCGTAAAGTTATTGAGGAGACCATGGCCGAGGTAACCTTGTGGGAACGGGAGCAGGCGGCCGGTTTAAATGACAAAAACTTTAAACAAATCGAGTCTTCAGGTAAAGTCAAAATACACATCCAGACTCCCCAGGAAAGGGTCGAATGGCTGGCGGCTTTTACTCCCCTTTACCGGCAGTTTACGCCGGTTATCGGCAATGAATTGGTAGAGGCGGTTTTACGCATGAAGAAAAATTCCTGAAATAAAAATTCCTGAATTCCAGAGAACATACCACTGGCTGGTTGTTTAACAATTTCCAGAATCAAATACCGGGAGGTGAGAACAGGAAATTGATCAACTGGAGGGTGATTGAAAAAAGTAAGGGGGGAGTTGGGAAGTTGATTAATGATTAAATAATCAGTGAAAGGGTGAGAGAATGAAAAAAATTATGATTATGCTGGCTCTTCTG
>NZ_JBNATZ010000381.1:0-1688 GCF_049701015.1 Desulfofundulus sp. | reverse complement strand
GCCGGCAAGCTAAAGTTGCTATACCACCCCGAAACAACCCGGCAGGCCTATAAAAGGCTGGGCCTTACCGTGGCCACTTTATCGCTACCTTTTATAGTAGCCGGCAAACTCCTCCTCTCCCGGCTCAGAACCCTCCCGGAAGGTACCACGCTCCTGGTCCTTACATACAGCACCATTCTGGCCCTTACAGCCCTAATAGCTTTCGGCCGCTATCTTCACTACCGCAGGTTCGGTTACGAGGATGAAAACCCGCTCCCTCCGGGCGGCCTGTCCTGGAAATATCCCCTTGCCGCACCGGGACTTGCATTTCCAAAGTATATCACAGTAAGCCGTGCAAGCCTTGTTGGCGGGTGCACCGGCCTTTGCACGGGCCTGGCCGGGTTAAATACCTGCGCCCTGCTGGAACCACTTTTAATGTACCTGACGGGCTTACCGCGTCTGCAGGCCCGCGCTACCGCATCTTTCGCCCTGTATTTGATCGGGGGCTTTGCATCACTCATTTACCTGCCCGACCTGTTCACCTTTACGGGAGCGGGATTAACCTTCGTGAGCCTCGGTACCGGCTACCTGGCAGGTTACTTCCAGGCAGCTCGTATCCGGCAGGAGAAATTCCCGAATCCGAAAGAGAGTATTTTCCTGGCCTGGTGGGCACTGAGTTCCGCCCTGGTGCTCACGGGAAACTGCACAACGGGGTTGTCGCCAGTGCATACCCTGGTGCTCATGTTTGGAACCACCGTGATAACCATGCTTGGCTTCACCTTGACCACCCTCTTTCAGGAACGGTAGCACGATGTATTACCCCGCACTAATACACCCAAAAATTAAAACTATTGAAGAAAGGGGGCGAAGGCGATGTCATGGCCGTCAGAAATCAATAAGCAGCGAAACAGGAGACTGCGTACCAGGTCACCCGCCAGTTACCACCAGCGGAACATCATCCACCTCTACAAGCCGCTCCGCAATTACCTGCTGTCACACCATCCGGGACTTCCACCTCCCGGGAGATGGGAAAGAAGTTTGAGCCACCCCTTCGCTGAAATTGAGATTTCGCGCGCCCTGCAGGCGGAAAAAGATGCCCGGATCAACTGCTGGCAGCTTCTCCTGCCCGCGCTCACATTGACCATACCACTGGCCCTTTGCCTGTACGGTCTTGTGAATTATTTCATTCACTAACACCGCCCACCCATGTGATATCGGTTACATGAAAGGTGAACACAGGCGGCCCCCTGGATTCAAGTACGTGGCTACATTTAATACGGGGGCCGCCAACATTTTTTCGCATCAATGTTGCCTTTACCAGTAAAATTTTTATTGCCCCGCCATGACCAGGACACCAGAAGCAGCCAGGACAAGTACCACTACTTCAGTAACAACGATTAAAGCATATGGCCAATCCTTTTTTGACACGTAAGCAGGCAGCAGGATCAGGTATCCCACCACGGTTAGCGATGCCAGGAAAGCTATACCTATAAAGCAGAGGAAATCACTGTAATGGAGCATTTTCAACCAGCCCCAGCCGGTAGGCATATGAGCCAGCTGGACAAACTTGCTGGCTTTCAAACCCCAGTACTGGGGGATCAGTGCAGGATCGATATATGGTTTCACCAGCCCGCCCATATAGAGGATACTGACTAAGACCAGCAGGGCGATGCCTGTCCAGGAACCGTAAAGGAGCACATTTGCATAAG
>NZ_JBNATZ010000380.1:0-1718 GCF_049701015.1 Desulfofundulus sp. | reverse complement strand
TGCACAAGCAGGTCCACCCCCCGGATCCCCTCCAGGAACTGGTTTCCCACCCCTTTGCCCTCACTCGCTCCCCGCACCAGGCCGGGTACATCACTGCACTGTACCTGAGCGTAAATGGTGCGGCGGGGGTTGTACAGCCGGGAGAGAAAATCCACCCGGGGGTCCCTCACCCGGGCCATACCCACATTGGTCTCTGTTTTGCCGGTCATGAAGTTTGAAGTCTGAGCACCGCTCTCGGTAACCAGGTTGAAGATGGTCGTCTTACCCACCATGGGCAGGCCTATAATGCCAAAACTTAACATATGCTCACCCCATTCTCTACTATTCTACCAGAGCGATTACCGGGCGAGCAACTCCAGAGCATAGATATCCGTACGCCGGTGGCGTAACAAAGGCAGTTCCGAACGGATCTTCTCAATTAAATCCAGATCTATTTCAGCGTAGATAATCTCCTCCCCTTCCCGGGCCATGCTTATCACATTGCCCCAGGGATCCACCACCAGAGAGTGGCCATATGCCACATAGGGCGCCATGGGATCCCTGGCTGGCGACGCCCCGATGAAATAGACCTGGTTGTCAACGGCCCGCATGCGGAAAATAAGCTCCCAGTGGGCCGGGCCGGTGGTCATGTTAAAAGCCGCCGGGATCACAACCAGCCGGGCTCCTTTTAACACCATCAACCGCATGAGTTCGGGAAAACGGACATCATAACAAATGGCCACACCCAGCCCCCCCAGTTCGGAGGGAATGACCGTAACCTGATCTCCTGCACTGAGAGTGCTGGACTCCTTAACCGTTAACCCGCTGGCCAGCTGTACATCAAAAAGGTGCATCTTTCTATGCCTGCCGAGCAGCCGCCCGTCCGGGGAAAAAATAAAACTGGTGTTATAAATTCTGCCGCCATCCTGTTCCGGCACGGAACCGCCCACCAGGTAAACCCCTTCCTCCCGGGCTGCCCGGGACAGCATTTGTATACTGGGCCCGTCCGGGTAAGTTTCAGCATACATGGGGAAAAGGCTGGCTACATAAGGGCAGTTGAACATCTCCGGCAGGACCACCAGTCTGGCTCCCTGCTGCCCAGCCCGGGCAATCATTTCCCGGGCGCGTACAAGATTTTTTTCTTTTTCCCGGACTATAGTCATCTGGCATACGGCTACCCTGTACCGCTGCACACGAACCACCCCTTCTTATAGAAAAAACCCCTGCTTTTTGCAGAGGTTCTTTTTCCGGCTTTAAACTTGAATGACTTCTTTAACTTCCGGGATTGCCTGCTTGAGCGACCGCTCAATCCCCATTTTAAGGGTGTAGGTGGACATGGGTCAACCGCCACAGGCACCTTTCAACCTGACTTTCACCACACCATCGGCACCAACATCCACCAGTTCTACGTCGCCGCCGTCCCGCTGCAGTGCAGGGCGTATTTTATTGAGAACTTCCTCAACTTTTTCCCGCAACTTCTTTCTCCCCCTCATTAATCTTCAGTTGAAGCTAGTATTGGTTTGCCCTGAAAAACTTATTCCCGGGCACTTTACCTTACCCTATTTTACCTGTATCCGGTCCCGCTGGCAAGAAGAATTTACATGGATACAGGAAGCTCAGCCGCGGTCCTCCTGAGCAGACCGGGATATCTTCATAGTCTGGCGAAACACGAGGAATTTGAGGCACCGGTAAGAACCTGTTCCATAACGAACACCCGTTTTGCTTCCTTTGCGCTCAAG
>NZ_JBNATZ010000379.1:0-1719 GCF_049701015.1 Desulfofundulus sp. | reverse complement strand
GTTTAACCTTTTCCTTCGAACTGCTGGTTATGTGCAATGAAGTTATTGGACAGATTAGGAGGTTAATGGAAGGAATCAAGGTTGATTCTGAACATCTTGCCCTTGATGCTATTAAACGAGTTGGACCCGGTGGGCATTTCCTGGGAGACGACCATACATTCAAGCATTTCCGGGATAATTGGATGCCGGATATTACGGACCGGAAAACTTATGAAACCTGGCTTGCAAACGGAGGTACAACCATGCGTGAAAGGGCCAGGGCCAAGGTGAAATATATACTGGAAAACCACAAGCCTGAACCGTTGGACAAAGAGGTTGATCTAGAAATTAGCAGAATTCTGGAGGCAGTAGAAAGTAGGGCTTAAACTATTCCAGGAGGGTATACTATGAGTCAGGAAAGGTATGGCGGTTTCGCCACCAGGGCAATTCATTTTGCCAATCTAAAAGATGAGATCTCAGGTTCCCTGGTGACGCCTATTTTTCAAACGAACAGCTATATTTTTGAGAATGTTGCAGACGGGGCAGCCAAGTGCGAGAGTTTTGATAACGGGTATTGTTATACGCGACTTGGCAATCCCACTCAGACAGTATTTGAGGAAAAAATGGCTGCCCTGGAAGGCGGTGAGCAAGCACTGGCATTTGCGTCCGGTACAGCCGCTGTCAGTGCTTTGTTACTCTACTTGTTTCAAACCGGGGATCATGCTGTGGTAGATGAAACATGTTACAGTTCAACACATTACTTATTTAATGTGTTACTGCGAAAGTTTGGGGTTGAAACTACTTTTGTCGATACTACCAGCATAAAGAACGTGGAAAATGCTTTGAGGGAAAATACCCGGCTTATTTATTTCGAATCCCCTGCAAACCCTACTTTAAAAGTAGTCGATATCAAGGCTATTGCCGAACTTGGTAAAAAGTATCATATATTAACTGCTATTGATAACACATTTGCTACTCCTTATTTGCAAAAACCTATTGATTTCGGTATTGATGTTGTCATTCATAGTGCAACAAAGTATATATGTGGCCATGGCGATGCTATGGGCGGAGTTGTTGTATCTACAAAAGAAATCATTACAGATTTAAGAGAGGTAAGTTTGAAAAATATTGGAAGCGTATTGTCTCCTTTTAGTGCATTTTTATTGATCCGTGGCTTAAAGACACTTGATGTTCGGATGAGAAAGCACTGTGAAAATGCGCTCAAAATTGCTAAATTTTTGGAGGACCACCCCAAGATCGAGAGGGTATTTTATCCCGGGTTGCCAACCCATCCGCAATATGAAGTAGCTAGAAAACAAATGCGCGATTTTGGTGGCATAGTGTGCTTCGAGCTTAAGGGAGGCCTTAAGGCCGGAATTAAGCTGATGGAATCTGTGGAATTATGTATCCTGGCTGTGAGTCTTGGAGATTGCGAAACTCTGGTTGAACATCCAGCTTCTATGACACATTGGTATGTGGATAAAAAGGAGAGAGAAAAAGCCGGGATTACGGACGGCCTGGTAAGGCTCTCTACCGGTTTAGAGGATGCGGATGATTTAATTGCTGACCTGGAACAAGCCCTGGCGAAAATTTAGGGGCGGTGAGGCTATATGAGGGTAAATATTGAAGTCCTGACCACTGAACAGGTTGATACAGTTCACGAGTTAACCCTTGAACTTTTGGAGAATTGTAGCCAACAGCGGCAATGCCAATGCTTGCACCGGGCAGCAAGGCTTAAGG
>NZ_JBNATZ010000378.1:0-1724 GCF_049701015.1 Desulfofundulus sp. | reverse complement strand
GGTGGTACATGAGCACGGCCACCCGGTTCTCGTAACCCGGATGAAAACTGGCGGTGTGGGCATAGAGTGGAAATAAGAAAGGAGCCAGCCCATGCGCGAAGAAAAGAAACAGGTTTCTAAACATTTTTAAGAGAGTCATATGCCATTTAGCTCCTTGCGTTCAAGTTTCTATTTCCTTTGCATTTTAATTCTAAACATCTTTTTTTTGAGACACGTCTCAAATCTGTAAATAGTATGTAAAGAATCTGCGTTTTTTGGCGAAATGTGGCTTTAAGGTCGGTTAAAAGCGGTTTAGAAACACAAGTGACCGGACCACGGTGCAGCGCGGTAGAAAGACGGCCGCGCTTTTTCGTTGTCCGGCCCGGATACTGAACCTGGAGTGGTAAAAAAGTAGCTCAGTGGGGAACAGCGCAAGTCTTGAGAAGAGCATTCTTTAAGTTGCGCAAAAACATGCGGAAATTCGCCTGAGTTCAAATTTGGCATTTACAAAAAAGTTACAGAAGACAAGCTCCCCTGTTATAAACTTTATGTACAATTAGCTAAAAAATAAAAATGGAGGGGGAGCTGAAAGGAAGATGAAGTTAAGGGAAAAACTGCTTAGAGGTGTCGCGCTTATTTCGGTGGTATTTTTCGCAATGGCAGGTCCGCTGGGGCCTGCTGCCGCAGCGGCAACGGTGCACCACCCGGCAAAACACGTGGCAGTTGCTGTTAAGCACCGGGCGGTACCGGCGAAGCCGGCCAACCCGAAAGCGGGGGTTAAAAAAGCTACTTCTGCAGTACCTGCGGCGAAGGTGAAGACTAAGACCGGCAGGAAGGTGGTCCGCAAGCCGGTAACCAGCAAGAAGACTGCTCGTAAGCCGGTAGCCCACAAGAAGACGACTCGCAGGGTAGCAGCTCAAAAGAAAACGGTCCGTAAGCCAGCAGTTCATAAGAAAATCACTCGGAAGCCAGTAACCAGCAGGAAAGTTGTCTATAAGAAGAAACCGGCGGTTTCTAAAAGAGGAGTTGCAGCCAAAACTAAGGCCACAGCTAAAAAGAAGGCTGTAGCTAAAAAATAGATGGTTGGGTTTGACGATGGGGACGGGTCGGTAAGGCCCGTCCCCCCTTTTCAATTGTTTATGGAATTACTCTGGTCTTTCACTGGCGGTGATCCCATGGCCGCCGTACAGGACAAGCGTCCCCACCTGTACCGGGGATTTGCCGGTGTTACCCTGGGCAGCTTTCAGGACTCAGGTTTAACTGAAGGGGAAAACCAATACGCCAGATACCGTAACTGGTTCTGACCGGTATTGTCCGAATTAACTGATAAAAAAGTGCGGCAGGATTTGACTAAAAGTTTTCAAACCGCCACAGTGGCGGCTTGATATATCAAGGACCACGGTGGCCTTTGATTTTCTATCCCGCCTTTTCCTAAACGTATACCCCAAAATACTCAGCCAAAAACTTCGCCCGCCGGGCCTTCTTCATCTGTACGTAGAAACAGGGAGAGGGGGTTACAGATACAAAACCTTGAGCAGGAGAGGACTGGTCGCCCCCTCCTGCTCGATTCTGCAAGCAACTTCTGGCGGGTCATTCAAGCCAATCTCCCTCCCGGACCCAGAACGGGTTGGTTACATAACAGGTGAGATTGGATAAATCCCGGCCGGAAACAAGCACCCGCCCCGATACCCTGTCGAGTATCCGAACGGGTACCCAGGCAGCCCGGTGGCGGGAAACGATATAAA
>NZ_JBNATZ010000377.1:0-1735 GCF_049701015.1 Desulfofundulus sp. | reverse complement strand
CGTGCACCAACATTCATTTTACACCTATTCCGAAAGAGAATATCTGTTTAATCCTCTCTCAATAAGGTTGAATAATCTTCGTTAATCTCACAATTTCAGCCATTTTCACTTTTCAGTAGGGCCATGACTGATAATGATGCCCAGTTATGCCTTTGTCTGGAAGGTGGTGTATACAGAAATACCAGGGCTGCTTGTGTGACAATTTTTCGCGCGCTCTTTTCTCCACACTTTACCCTGGCGATATACCCTCTCATGTCTCCCGGGATACCAATAACCGTGCCGGTTCCGGACTTTCCTTCGTCCCACCTGTCCAGGGGTGGAGGCCATTGTGCTACCTAACAGGGTCTACTTACCCTTATGGTTTGATTTTTGGCTCTCCGCGCTGCATGATTGTCAAGGTCCATGTAGCAAAGGCATTATAACGGTACAATGTTATGATGCAGCCAGCACCTTCCGCCTGCAGCCCGGTAGAACGGAAGGAAAGCCGTGACAGGCAGGTACAGGCCGTTGCCTGGATACCGGCCTAAGCGGCTACTTTTGCCACTGGTCTAACCGGTTCGGCATGTACTAAGGCCGGATGGCTTTCAGGCAAAACCAGATCCCGGTTATACGCCATTCCCTTGCGTGCCAGGGCAAAGATGATGCGCAAAAGCTTGCAGCAAATGGCCACCAGGGACTGCTTTCCTTTCAATGGGTTGTTGGGCCTGGTGGTGTAATAGTGGTGGAGTATCGAAAATTCCTGCGTTCTGGCCACCAAAACCAGGGCTACCCGGAAGAGCGCGCAGCGCAGCTTCGCTCTGCCCCGCTTACTGATGCGGGTCCTTCCCTTGTGGGTGCCTGAACTGTTTTCCACCAGGTTCAGGCCGGCCAGCTTTATTAACTGCCTGGCATTGCGGTAGTTGTTCAGGTCGCCCACTTCGGAAACTATGGTGGCCACTTGCAGTATGCTCATTCCCGGGATGGTGAGCAGGTACCCGGCATAAGGGATTTCCCTCAACAGTTCTACCAGGCGGGCCTCAACCAGCTCGCATTCCTTGAGTATTTCCTTGACCCGGCGTAGCTGGTAGCGGAGCTCCGTCCTGGCGCCTTCAAGGCCATCTCTTACACCCACCGAGGTCCTGGCTTTATCCTTTAGGAGCTCAGCATGCTTGAGCCCGACCCGGTTATGAGTGGCCTGACTTAAAACGGCAGCCACTTCATCTACCGGCTTTTCAATGAGGTCAGCCGGGAAAGGGAAATTATCCAGGGCAGCCATGGCGGCCTTCCCTTCAACAGACTTGAAAACGTCTTGAAACTCCGGAAAATACAGGTCCAGAAGGGTGTTGATTCGCGCTTTGCTTTGCTGAAGGTCTTTGTTTAACCGTTCCCGGAAGTTGACGAGATTACGGATATCCGCTATTACGCCGGCTGGAATGTGCGGGATGTAGAAACGACCATCCCTGGCCAGGCGGGCAATTATCCCGGCATCCTTGTCATCCCGTTTGGTTGGTGAATTGTCGTCCAGTTCCTTGGCCTTTTTGACATGGTGCGGGTTGACCAGGACCACCGTAATCCCTTGCGTTTTTAAGACACAGGCTAAGGGGAGCCAGTAATGGCCGGTAGGCTCCATGGCCACCAGAACTTTAGACAGGCCGTGTTTAAACTGGATCGTCCTGATTTGCTGGACTAGATCACCAATGCCGGATATGGTATTCTGGAATGGGAACGGCTTGTGCAGTCCCTCCCCCCGGAAATT
>NZ_JBNATZ010000376.1:0-1763 GCF_049701015.1 Desulfofundulus sp. | reverse complement strand
TGGTGAGGGGCAGGCCTTCCCAGAGTGAGAACAGGGCGAACACATCCAGGTCACCCAGGAGGGACGGGGCATCTTCGCGGCCGCCCGGGAGGTGAACCCTTCCCGACAGGCCGTGGCGCGCCACAAATTCCCGGCAACCGGGCATTAAAGGGCCATCGCCAATGAGCACGAAATGAAGGCGGTCCGACCATTTCCCCGTGGAAAGCAGTGCCCGGGCAGCTTGCAGGAAGAACAGGGGATCCTTTGGCTCACGCAGCCTGCAAACCATACCCACCAGCAGGGCGTCCTCGCCCAGGCCCAGTTCCCGGCGCAGGGCGCCCTGCTTGGACGGGGGTTCCGGCAGGCCGTTGTAAATGACCGCCAGCCGGGAAGGCGGAGCCAGCCCCAGCTCAAGGCCCTTTTGCAGGTCGGCCTGCGAAACGCAGACCACCCGGCCGCTCACCCGCCCGGCCAGTCTTTCAGCCAGCACAAATAATAGCCGGGCCGACCGGGACTGGTAATCGTTTATCCCCCAGCCGTGAACGGTGAAGACGATGCCCGGTACCCCCGCCAGGTAGGCCGCCAGGCGCCCCAGGATACCTGCCTTGGAACTGTGGCAGTGCACGATGTGAAAGCGCTCCCGGCGCATAAGGCGGTACAAAAAGCAAAAGGCGGCCGGGTCCCTTGAAGGCGACACCTCCCGGCAGAGGTACGGCACTTCCACGATCCTCACGTCGCCGTGCCCGGAAAGCCAGCGCACCAGCTCACCGCCCGGCGCACAGGCCACCGTAATCTCAAAGCGCTCCCGGTTCAATCCGGACACCAGGTGGTAGAGCACCTTCTGGGCACCGCCCAGCTCGGAAAGGGTAATTAGCTGGAGGAGCTTGACTTTTTCCATGATACAATACCCCGTCAACGTCAATCACCGGGTGGGTGTTCCTTGCACATAACATGGAGGGCTCCCAGCCCTACGGCCGCCGCCGTATCCCGGCCGCACGGCTCGGCCACAATGTTTTCCGGCGGAATCTCCGGCAACTGCTGGCGCACTGTTTCGATATAGCTGACACCAGTAATGACCAGCACGTTCTCCGGTGGTAATAAGCCTTCCAGCCGGTCAAAGGTCAGTTGCAGCATGGTGCGCTCCCCCACCAGGGAGAGGAACTGCTTCGGTCTATCCCGACGGGAAAGGGGCCAGAAGCGCTCCCCCGCCCCACCGGCCATTATTACGGCATAAAACAAAAACACATCCCCCCCGTACGGCGGGGCATACACTGCTTTGTGCAGTCCTTACCCCGGTCTTTATCGCTCTCTAACACCGTTATTGATGATGACCCGAGCTTCTTCCAGAGTGCTGGCGGCGAACAGCTGCTCCAGGATATAGTCCAGCGTTTCTAAATCGGTCATCCGCTCGACCTTTTGCTGCAAGCCGGCCGACTTATCCCCAAACTTACGGGACAGATATTTACAAATGATTTCCCGCGCTTTCTCCATACGCCCTTCCATACGGCCTTCGGCACGACCTTCCGCACGACCTTTTTCATGCCAGCTGGTGGTTATCTGCATAATGGCGTCAACCTCCTTTTTGTCCATTTTGCCCAATTCACGGTAAAGTTGTTCTTCTTCCTCGCGGTTCAGCTTCAGGTAGGTTTCGAAAAAAACAGCCAGCAGCTCCATCCGCGCCGGGTCCAGTTTCATCCGGGCCAGCATGCGCAGGAACTCCAGCTTTCGCGAACCCTTTCTTCCGGCCTGAAGCCCATTTTGCTCAACAACGCCGCAGCTACCGG
>NZ_JBNATZ010000375.1:0-1783 GCF_049701015.1 Desulfofundulus sp. | reverse complement strand
GCGGCGCAACCGACCAGACAGGCCGGGAGGTATCTCGAAATTTCGTTCTGCTTGACCACGGGAAGGACGGTTTGATCGGCATGATCAGCATTGTGGGTGGTAAGCTGACTACTTACCGGTTGATGGCAGAAAAAACGGCCGATCTGGTTTGCTCCCTGCTGGGTGTCAACATCCCGTGCCGCACGGCGCAGGAACCGTTAACGGAATCCATCCCACCGGCGGAATTAAATCTGGGTAAGCGATTGTTCGGGTCCCTCTCGGCGGTCAAGATCGCCGAGCGCTGGGGCAGCGAATTTAAAGACATTTTACAAAAGGCCGTGGCCGACCCCCATAAGGCGGAGCTCATTTGTGACTGTGAACTGGTCACCCGGGCGGAAATAGAACACGCGGCCGGTTGTGCCGACACCTTCACTTTGTGCGACATCCGGCGAAAGACCCGGATGGGCATGGGGACCTGCCAGGGTGCCTTTTGTGCCTTCCGGACTCTGGGAGTTGCTGCGGAGCACAATCCTGACGTACGGGAAAACAACTTGCGTTACCTGCGCGACTTCCTGCAAAGCCGATGGGAAGGTATCCGTCCGGTATTGTGGGGGCAGCAATTGCGGGAAACTCAGCTTGCTCAGGCCATTTACGGCACCATCTTTAACCTTGAAAGGATGTGCCGGGTATGAATGCGGGATATCAGTATGATGTGGTGGTGATTGGGGGGGGCATGGCCGGTCTGATGGCGGCGGCCCGGGCCGCCATCCGCGGTAAAGCAGTGCTCTTGCTGACGGCAGGCAGCGGTACACTGTCTTTATCCACCGGCTGCGTGGATGTGTGGGGATACACCGGCTCCAGCGAAGTCATGGCGATCAATCCCCTTGTTGAGATCCGGGAGATGATCAAACATAATCCCGGTCATCCTTACGCTGTAGCCGTAGATTTCTTGGAAGAAAGTCTGGCCTTTTTCCAGGATCTCTGCCGGCAAATGAAATGCCAATATTACGCCAAAGGTTGGCAGAACCAGGTGTTGCCAACAGCTCTAGGTACGGTTCGTCCTACATACCTTGCACCCGTAAGCCAGGTGATTCGCAACCAGGCCTGCCTTAAAAAGGCTGTTGTGGCAGGCTTTAGAGGAATGAAAGATTTTTTTCCATTGGTCATGGCCACCAATTTGAAACGGAGCGGGTGGCTGCCAACCGGCTGCCAGGTGGATGCCGTTCAATTGGACCTATTTTCCCCTGGTGAATTACGACCTGAGTTTCTGGCCCGCTGGTTGGAAACGGCGGAAGGCAGAGCTGAACTTGTCCAGCAGCTTAGAAGCGTGGTGAGGCGTGATACCCTCCTGCTCTTTCCACCCGTACTGGGCGTGCGCTGGGATAGTACGGTGGCTGCCGAATTAGCTGCCAATCTCGACTGCCAGGTCATGGAGTTACCTGGCCTGCCCCCGTCACTTCCCGGTAAACGTTTGAGCGACATGCTGTTCTCTTTCATTCGCCGGGCCGGGGTGGAAATAAGGCAGGGTTTTACCGTTGAGGGAGCAGTGGTCGAAAATAAGACTTGCCGGGCAGTAGTGGTAAAAGTGGGGAATGTCCGGCAGGAAATTTACGGCCGTTCTTATATCCTCTGTACCGGTTCCTTTCTGGGAGGCGGCTTGACTGCCGGTCCTGACGGTATCAGGGAAACTGTGTTTAACCTGCCGGTAGCAGGCAGTTATGACTGCCATGGTCTGAAGGCGAACAATGACTTTTTCGGTCTTTCCGGCCACCCGGTGCTACGGTCGGGGATCAAAGTAAATAGC
>NZ_JBNATZ010000374.1:0-1788 GCF_049701015.1 Desulfofundulus sp. | reverse complement strand
ACTTAAAATTCCATCCCTCAAAGGTGTAAACCATCCTGCCGAATTCTTCCCAGGAGAATCTTTTCCCGTCTGTCACCACGTCAGGTCCGGTACTTTCCTCTGAGCTTTGATTAAAGAATTTTAAAAAGGAGAGGCGGTGGATCATGTGGGATCGAATATGGTATATCAGCTTAAAATAACGTTAGAGGAGATCGAGCCACCCATCTGGAGGCGGGTTTTGGTACCGGCAGGCATTACTTTTTACAAGCTGCACAAAATCATCCAGGCCGCCTTTGGCTGGCAGGACTACCACCTGTTTAATTTTGACTTCGGTGATGTGGTGGTTCACATTCCCGACCCTGATTATGCCCCGGGAGAATTGTATGGAGACGCAGAAGAATTGAACGCCAAAAGAACAAAGATCGACGCTCTTCTTGTTGAACGCAAAAGATGCGTCTATACCTACGACTTTGGGGATAACTGGCAGCACGATGTAATCCTGGAGACAATCCTGCCGGCCGTAGAAGGGCAACATTACCCGGTATGCGTCGCCGGTGCCCGCCACAGGCCACCGGAGGATGTCGGTGGAGTTTCGGGTTATGAAGAATTTTTGCGCATAATCAGCGACCCAGAACACCCCGAGTACAACGATTACCTGATCTGGGCAGAAAAGGACACGGGCGGGAGAAAGTTTGACCCCGAATATTTCTATATCAACGAAGTGAACCGGGTGCTGGCAAAGATAAAATGAACTCGCTACAGTGTTGTAAAGTTTCGGGTGTTCTTTGCGCTATGAAAGGTTTCCCCACGTAGGACGATTCGATTTGTGAGTAACTGTCCCTGTCTAAACTGACAGAGGGAGCAGATTAAGATGTTGAGGAGGATGGTTTTGCCTAAAATCGGAAGAAACGACCCCTGCCCCTGCGGGAGCGGAAAGAAATATAAGAAATGCTGTCTTGGTCAGAGCAGGGACAAGCACTGGGCTTTGGATGAGGTACGCTCTTTTACCACAGAAGAGCTCATCTTAAAGTTGCGTGACTTCGGAATAAATGTAACCGAAGAAAGCTTCCTGAAAGAAATTGAAAACTTTTACTCCGCTTCCGAACTGGCCAGACATTGGTGGAAGACCAATAAAGTCACCGCGAAAGGCTACGACCAGGACTTCCCCTGGATGGCCGCCGTTGTCCTGTGGGAAAGGCTGGCCCCGCACATTATTAATTCCGAGAGACTGGATGACATGTGCAGGAAGGGTACCGTTTCTGCAGCGAAGGAGAAGAGGAAGAAGGCTGCCGGATATGGTTGAAAGTGTGGGAGCACCTGAAAAGATGTTTTACTCCGGAGATGAAGTCCATCAATGACGCGGAAAAAGTCTTCTCAGGGCTGCAGAGCTTACACAACTGGTGCCAGGACCTGGAGATGGAGCTGGGCAACGCGGGGCTAAAAGACCCGGTCTTTTACGAGAAGAGGATGGAATACTGCCGGGAGTTCTGCAAGCTATTCCCGGAAACCGATAAACTAATTATTGAAAACATGAAGAGGGCGGAAGCGGAATCTTACTTCGCCCTCGGTCTTGTCGAACAAGGAGAAAAAGCTTTTCAGGCCCTGGTGAGTGAATTCCCCGATTCCGCCTGGGCGTACATTGGCTGGGGGGATATGTACTGGCTTTATAAAGAAAGCAAGGCCCCGTGTGATTACGACAGGGCGGAGAACATTTATCGTCTGGCACTGGAACGAAACGTTGCCGGTAGGGAAGACGTCCTGGATAGGTTGCGGATGTTGGAAGAGGAGAGAAGCAAGGGGAACAGGTGA
>NZ_JBNATZ010000373.1:0-1793 GCF_049701015.1 Desulfofundulus sp. | reverse complement strand
ACCCGGGCCACAAAAGGAGTACACCAGGAAAGATCCACGGGCATATCCACAAAGGAAACGGGCCGGCCTTTAAAGTAATGGTCCAGCCTTTCTTCCAGGATGAACTGCCACTTTCTTAAAGCAAACCCGCTACCTTCATTGACTTCTGCAGGCAGTATTCTACTGTTCAGAGCAGCCAGGGCTTCCTCTCGAGAGGGCTGGGGAAACGTCAGGACCAACAGACCCTTTTTACCCCAGACGCTACCCAACCAGCCAGCTCTGGTGGGAAAGAAATATACATTGCTCACGAACCGTTCTCCCGCCAAAGAAGTGTGAAAACTATTTCCGGGTTGCCGCCTGGATAAAAACGGACAGGCCTGTGATAATAATCAAGCCACCCGCAAGCTGCAGGGGCGAAGGTACCTGGTTAAAAATAATATAAGCCAGAATGGTCGCTCCAACCGGTTCTCCCAGTGTACTCACCGAGACCACTGCCGCCTTGACATAACGCAGGGCCCAGTTAAAAATGGTATGCCCGAAAATGGTGGGCACCAGGGCGAGGAGGAAAAACCACAACCATGTTGAAGGCGGGTAAGGGAAAAAAGACAGGCCGGTGAGCAGTACACCGAGGAACAACGTTACGGTACTTGCCCCGTATACGACAAAAATGTAAGGAAACAATGACAGCCGGTGCCGCAAACCACGCCCGATCAGGACATAACCGGCCACAAAAATAGCACCGGCAAAAGCCAGGATGTCCCCCCAAAAAGCACGCCCGCCGATCTGAAAATCACCCACACCCAGAATAGTGCTGCCGGCTAAAGCAAGGGCAGCCCCCCCAATTCCCGTACGGGCGATTTTTTCTTTGAATATCAGGTAGCCACCTGATACCACAAATAAGGGCTGCATGGCGACCAGCACTGTGGAACTGGCAATGGACGTGTATTCAAGGGAAGTAATCCAGGCTGTGAAATGCAATGCCAGCAGTACACCCGAAAGACAGGCCAGTATGATGTCCCGCCGGCTCATGGAGCGTAATTCTTCCCGACCCCTGGTCAGGGCAACGGGGGCGATCATGAGCACGGCAAAACCCAACCGGTAAAAGGCTATGACCAGGGGTGGGGCCATAGCAAGCCTGGTAAAAATAGAAGAAAAAGCGGCCCCCACCACACCTACCACGATGGCCAGGTAGGGATTAATAAAAGGGCGTTCCCGGCAGGCAGCTGACAAACCCGGCCCCTCTTCAAAAGAGAATGCCGGCCCTTTTTGAGGTATGCTCATTCATCAAGTCTCCCAACTTAACAACCACGACTGTCCTTCATATTCTACCAGCTGAGCAGAGATTCCTGCCAGGCAAGTGTATTCCACCGGGAAAACTTGCCGGGACCACCAGCCCCCCAAAGCTCGAAAGCCAGGTTTTGGGCCGGAATTTACCCAATTTAAACAAACAATTCCGTAGACAGGTAACGTTCCCCGGTATCCGGGAGCAAAACCACCACATTCTTGCCCCGGTTTTCGGGACGGCCGGCCACCTGTAAGGCAGCCCAGACGGCAGCCCCGGAAGAAATACCTGCCAGCAGGCCCTCCTCCCGGGCCAGACGGCGGGCGGTTTTTAGCGCATCTTCATCGGACACCTTTATGATCTCATCAAGCAAAGCCATATCCAGTACTTCCGGGACAAAACCCGCACCGATGCCCTGAATCTTATGCGGGCCCGGCCTGCCGCCGGAAAGCACCGGCGAGGAAGCCGGCTCCACCGCCACCGCCCTCAGAGAGGGACGGCGGGCTTTCAAAACGGAGGCGACCCCGGTAAT
>NZ_JBNATZ010000372.1:0-1817 GCF_049701015.1 Desulfofundulus sp. | reverse complement strand
TACGGCCGCCTGAGCGGTGCGTTTACCTGTCCGGGTCTGCAGGATGTAAAGCTTGCCGCGTTCGATGGTAAATTCTATATCCTGCATGTTCCGGTAATGCTTTTCCAGACGTTCGCATATGGAGGCAAACTGCTGGTAGACACCGGGCATTTCCTTTTTCAAGTCGGAAATGGTGCGCGGTGTCCGAATCCCCGCCACCACGTCCTCGCCCTGGGCATTGATCAGGTACTCTCCGTAAAGCTCTTTTGTACCGGTAGCCGGGTCCCGGGTAAAAGCCACCCCCGTACCACAGTCATTCCCCAGGTTGCCGAAGACCATCACCTGAACGTTGACGGCGGTACCCAGGTCATCGGGAATTTTGTTGATCCTGCGGTAAACAATAGCCCTGTCGTTATTCCAGGAATTAAATACGGCATAGATGGCCATAAAAAGTTGCTCCATGGGGTCCTGAGGGAAAGACCGTCCGGTTTCCCGTTCTATCAGCGCCTTGTAATCCGCAACCACCTGTTCCAAATCCCCGGCCGGCAATTCCTGGTCCAGGGTCACTCCCCGCCGCTGTTTGTAAGTTTCCAGAATCCTTTCGAATTTGGCATGTTCAATGCCCAGCACCACATCACCAAACATATTCAAGAAACGGCGGTAGCAGTCAAAGGCAAACCGCCGGTCAGCAGCAGCCCGGCCCAGACCTTCCACCGTTTCATCGTTCAACCCCAGGTTAAGCACTGTATCCATCATCCCGGGCATGGAAACGGGGGCACCGGAACGAACACTCACCAGCAGGGGATTGGCAGGATCACCGAAGCACTTGCCAGTTCTTTCCTCAAGTATACGCATTTTTGCACGCACCTGTTCCTCCATGCCGGGAGGGAAACGCCGGTCATTAACATAAAACTCTTTGCAGGCTTCCGTGGTAATTATCATGCCGGGTGGAACAGGCAGTCCGATGTTGGTCATCTCCGCCAGATTTGCCCCTTTACCGCCGAGCAGATCTTTCATGTCTGCGCGGCCCTCTTCAAAAAGGTACACATACTTTTTACTTGACATGTCTTTCACCTCTATAATAAATTTCCAGCACGCGGCTGGCTGTTTCCTCCACCGCCTTGTTGGTGACGTCAATAACGGAACATTTCACCCTGCGCATGATTTCCTCTGCATACTCCAGCTCCTGCAGTATGCGTTCCATGCTGGCGTAATTGGCCTGGGAAGCCAGCCCCAGGGCTCTCAAACGTTCCCGCCTGATCTCATTCAGTTGCTGGGGTTGGATGGTCAAACCTATTACCCGGTGGGGCGGCAATTTGAATATTTCTTCCGGTGGCGCAACCTCGGGGACCAGAGGAACATTGGCTGCCTTGATGGCCTTGTGGGCGAGGTACATGCAAAGTGGTGTTTTGGAAGTCCGGCTGACGCCGATAACCACCACATCCGCCCGCAGGATTCCCCGGGGGTCTTTGCCGTCGTCGTATTTCACGGCAAATTCGACTGCTTCCACCTTGCGGAAATAATCCTCGTCGACACGGCGGACCAGACCGGGTTCCAATTTCGGTTTTTTACCCCCCACCCGGATCAAAGCATCCAGCATGGGAGTCAGGATGTCCACCGCAGGTATATTGTACTTGCGTGCTTCCCTTTCCAGAGTCTCCCGGAGCTCCGGCACAACCAGCGTATAGGCGATAACACTTGGCCTGGTACTTGCTTCCTGCACTATTTCGATAATCTCTTCAGCATCATGCACAAAGGGTACCCGGTGGATATCCCCTATACCGGAGTTGAACTGGCTGGCCGCCGCCCGGGCCACCAGTTCACCTGTTTCGCCAATG
>NZ_JBNATZ010000371.1:0-1837 GCF_049701015.1 Desulfofundulus sp. | reverse complement strand
TCTTCCTCCTCAAGGATCTTTCTCACCACTTCAGCCTGGGCGGGTATATAAATTGATTATGTAACTCAATCCATTTTTTCTCTTCCATACGGTAGAGCAAGAAGTCATCTTTAATACCGAAGGGGGGTTTTGCGGATACTGTAAAATAATAGTCTATTGGCAGGGCAAAGTTTAGCCCCAGCCCCACTCCCTTTCCCGCAAAAATTATGCCGATCACTTCGCCGTACATGTTCAAAAGTGGGCCGCCGCTGCTTCCCGGGAGAACCGAGACATCGGTTTGGAGAATCCTTATTCCAGATCTGTCAGGGTCTACCTCCCTGATGTCCCTTATGGCACTGATAATACCTTTGGACGCGCTGTACTTCAGGCCCAGCGGGTTGGTTAGGGCAACAACTTCATCCCCGCATTTTACTTCCAGGTTGTAATGGGGTATGAAAGTAAACGTATTCCCATCTACCCTGAGAATGGCGATGTCCAGATACGCATCGAGTTTTTCTATACGGGCCTGGTACGTCCTTCCTTCAAAGGTTGTCACCGTTATGTCCCGTGAGCCAGCTACAACGTGGGCGTTGGTGATTATTTCGCCATCTGAGGACCAGAAGAAGCCGCTGCCTTGGCCCCTGCTTGTTTGAATTATGACAACCGCAGGCTGGGCGATTTCTACTACTTTGCCTACTGAGAGTAGCTCCGGTTTATTGTTTGTCTCCTCTCCCTCCGGCTTGATGATCGATATCGTCTGTGTGCTGGCATCCCAGTTTACGGTATAACCCAATGCTTCGGCGATATAGCGGGCCGGTAAGTAGGTACGACCATGCACTTGTACCGGCGCAACATCCATAAATTTACTCAAGCCGTTAACCACTATTACCCGGTTGCCTACAGTCATCTGGATTACTACAGTACCAGAATTCAGATATATAACTCCATTTTCATAAACTATGTTTTGTTCAGTGATACCGCATGCATAGGCCAGGTACCGTACAGGCACAAAGATTCGGCCGTCTTTTATGCAGGGTGATGCGTCCATCCTGCGCTCCTGGCCATCCATTATGTATGATGTATTTCCGAGTTGAAATGAGGCTGCATGGCCAGCCATAGCTATGGACGGGAAAGAAACGAAACTTAAAACCACAGTAAGGACGAAGCTGAGACAGAAAAAACACCTGTGCCCGGGCAAGTTACCTCTCTCCTTTCCTTAAAACAATTTCTCAACAGCCTGTTCTTCAACTACAGAGGTTCCCTTGATAATTTCCCTTTAAAAAATATCTAGGACCACTGTAATTAATTTCTACTAACTCCTCGGTTGGTTAAATTCGTCAGACGTTCACATTTTCCTTTTCTAACCAGTGGAAACCAGGCTTTTAACGTGGGCTCTCACTTGCGTGGCACCAGAATTTCCCTCCGTCAAGCCGAAATTTGTCCCGCGTGCTCCAGACCGTAGCGAAAGCCCTGACTCCGGGCCGGGCCGAAATAATAGCGTGGTTGCATGGGGGGGATTAGAATAACCTTTCATAATATCCTGGCAGATTATCATTGACTTTCTTCAGACGCGCGGAATCCCGCGCTTTTTCCTTTTTCAGGCCTGAAGGGAAAAGAAAAAAGGGGGCAACAGCGATGAACTGGCTGAAGAAGTTGGCGCAGGTTTTTGACGGTATGGGAGAACGTCTGGAGAAACTGGATGCAAAAGCGAAGAAGATAGCCAGGGAGGCGGGGGTGCGCCTGCCTGAAAACTCTTGTTCGGTGGTGATATGCTCTGACGACAGGACCGGCAAGCCCGTAGAGGTAGGGTATTACGACCGGTTTCTGCACTCGCTGGTGATCGGTCCGACAGGAACGG
>NZ_JBNATZ010000370.1:0-1839 GCF_049701015.1 Desulfofundulus sp. | reverse complement strand
CGGCAAATAAGCGGGCCGCAGCCATTGCCTCACCGGTGGTGTTATTGGTGCTCCCAATCTCCACCAGAAGCGCCCGGGGGTGGAGAAACTGATTGTAACGCCCCTCCTTCACCCGAACCCCCTGACATAAACCGGGGTACTTTTTGTCCAGGGCTGCGGCCAGCTGCTTTGCAAACTGATAATTCTGCCGCCAGGTGGGGAAGGGCGCCCTGGCGTCCGAGCCAACAACAAAGAGGATGGGTGCCACCTCCATACCATTTACCTTAACCACGCAGTCCCGTCGGGGTTTTCCGGCATCCCGGTGTATGTCCAGGAGCACCTTGAGCTGTGGTTCTTCCCGTAATACTTCCCGTACCGTTTTTTCAGATTCCATATACGACAGGTTATACTGGCGGTCATGGACCTTTCTAATGTGCAGGGTTGGGATGCCGTATTTGGATTCTAGTTCCTGGCTTATAACCTCCCCCACCTTGACCACACCCCCTTCTTTTCCGTCCAGCCTGGCCACACCATCTGTAAGCATGTAGGTTTCTCCCGTGTGGGTATGATAAATGGCCACCAGGTGCTTCCCTGAATCCTTCCGGACCGTACCCGGAAGTTCGTTGGCAGCTGGTTCCAGCCGGTGCTCCTCCCTTGCCTGCTGTACCGGCACAAAAGCCAGCAGGGGCAACTGGGAACGAAGCAAGGCCCGGGGTTCTTGCCCGGGCAGGACAAGAGAACCAGCCAGACTCGACCATAAACCCCAAAATGAGCATCTAAATTCTTCGTCTCGACTGCCGGCAATGTAACAGGGCAAGGCGGCTCTCAGGAACAGCCGGGGATCCCTGGTTAAAAAAATTCGCCCTCCCCAGCGCGAAAACAAAATACAAGCACCAGCCACAAGAGTAAGGAGTGAAAAAATAATCCCGGTCACAACCAGGAGAACGTACAGTTTCTGCCATAACCAGCGTTGACGGTAGCGGTAGCGGTAAAGAGCGTGGTACATAAAAAATCCCCTCCCGGATTGTCCATACCATTTTATGCCCGGAAGGAGATCTTTATGAAGGCCAACCCCGCTTGCGGGTTGAAGTGATACCGTTGCTAACGCAATACTGTAGGTACTACAGCATCTATAAGTCCAATAATGAAAGCAGCGATCAGTGCTCCCAGCAAATTAACACTGAGCAGGTTGGGAATGATAAACTGGGCCACGTAGATTACGACTGCAGCGGTGATAAAACTTACTATGCCCCGCCCCCGGGGAGAAACCCGCTCGCCCAGCAGGGCCTCCACAATATAACCCAGCACGGCAATAACCACCGCAGCAATCAGCGCTCCCACGAACCCCCCGCGCACTACAAAGCCCGGGGAAAGCCAGCTCACCACTATGAGCACCAGCGCTGAAACGATAAACCTGATAATTACCCGTATCCAGTCCGTCATGGTAATCACCTCCTGCTTTTGAACTCGAAAATAGCTTTGACAAAAAATCTGCCGGTTATACCGGTTTAACTTGCAAATTTTTTAAACCCGTGGTAAAATGAGGGCTGTTGGGAGGTGACTGAAAGGTGCCTAATACCAGGTCGGCCATGAAAAGGGTCAAGGTTACCCGCAAGCGCACCCTCCGCAATGCCCGGCTGAAGTCAGCCCTGCGCACGGCCATCAGGAAGTTTGAGCGTGCATTGACAGCCGGCGCCAGCATGGAGGAAACGCGGGAGTTACTGCGTCAGGCGCTCAGGGCCATTGATAAGGCGGTCACGAAGGGCATTATACATAAAAATACTGCCGCCCGTAAAAAATCCCGCCTGAGCAGACGGTTCAACCGCCAGGCCCAGGCCAGTTGACCGTTCGCCTCCCGGG
>NZ_JBNATZ010000369.1:0-1844 GCF_049701015.1 Desulfofundulus sp. | reverse complement strand
TCCAGGGGAGACCGGTTTAGTTGAAAGCTTTTTGGATGAATTGATTATGGACACACCTGATTCGGCCTTTGAACGGGCGGTTCCTCAGGCGGGGTCCAAATTGTATTATAAGCAAAAGTTCTGTCCGAGAACTGTTTTGGTCGGGGTAGTGAGAGATGAGAAGCAGCTAAGAGTCAATCTTAATAATCGTTTTTATCATATACCCTACCAACGGGTAAAGAGAACTTGTTTTAACGTCGACTATATAGCTCTCTATCAACCAGAGACAGTCTTTGGAGATGAATCCGGTATCCAATATTACGGGCCGGTAGATAAGATGGAGGTAGTAAAGAGAAAGGATATTACCGAACTGCCTAGAAATAGCGTTGAGCTTTACGTCAAGTTTACGGTAAGTGAATGGAAAAATCTTGTAACGCCTATAAAGGCAGCCGGGTACGGGGTGAGAACTCATTTATATACAACTCTATACTTGCTCCAAAAAGCACAAGAATTACCCGAATTAAGCCTAAGGTCTGAAGAAGAATTGAGACTTTGGAAGGAACTTCGGAGATTAGGTAAGAAGGTTAAGTGTAAGGTTCAGAACAGGCAGTTGACTGTTGCCAGTAGGGTTAATGAAATCAAGTTTGATAACGTGACCATAAGAGTTTGGGAGGATCGATTGATCATAAGTAATGGACAACAGAACAAGGACATGTCACTAACTGATCTTAGTTCAAAACCCCGGACGGTTTTGAAGACGATTTTACGGTTAGCGGCTATATTTCGCTCATGACTATTTTTAGTATAATCAGATTAGACTAATCACGCGAGGTAATGTAAGTGTTTTTTTAAAAACCGCAAAACGGAATTGAACTGGCTGGAGGAGGCTTATAGGAGCGGTCGTGCTGGGCTGATGGTGTTATACGGCCGCCGGCGGGTGGGGAAAACGGAACTGCTCAGGGTTTTTTGCCGGGAGAAGAAACACGTCTTTTTTGTGGCTGACCTGACGCCCGGCCTGGAGCAGCTGGCCGCTTTTTCGCAGCGGCTGTGGGAGCAGGCCTACGGACAGGCAGAAACGGGTTTTTCTTTCCTTCCTGGGAAGCTGCCTTCCGTTTTATGGGCGGGCTGGCCCGCGAGGAGAGGCTTATTGTGGTGCTGGATGAATTCCCCTACCTTATGGAGACCAATCCGGCCATTCCTTCCATTTTGCAGAAAATCTGAGGCCCTTGGTGGGACGGGCGTAACGAATTGGACCTTCTGGCCATCAGTGAGGATGAAGCGGCCATCAAGGTGGCGCCGCAAGGCTCTATCCCGCCGGTTGCTGCTGCTTCACGGTCCTTTCCAGGGCGTCTTCCACCTGCAGGGCATAGTCGGCCAGCAGGTGGAGGTGATGGTGCAGGTATTCCCACGCCTGGAAGTTTACACGGTCGTGGCACAGTATATTGATGGCTTCTGTGATAAAGGAAGCCGCCCGCCGGGTTATGATGCCGGACCGGTACAGTACCAGGGGCAGCTGTTGCCGTTCTTCCGGTACGGGTAGCCCCAGCCTGACCACTGCCCGGTGGGCCAGGTTCAGGCAGGTGCGCAGAATGCCCTCATAGGAGGCAAAAACCTGGCCCCGGGCGGTGCGGACGATCCAGGTTGCCTTTAGCCGCCAGGCGGCTATGGCAGCCTCTTCCGGTGTGGGGCGGTCGCGCCGGAAAGCCAGCTTTTCCAGTTCCGCCTTAAAGGAGGGATCCGGGGTGTGGACCGGCAGGGCGCCGGCCAGCATCCAGGGGAGGGAAGAAAGGGTGTGGGGTGCATTCAGTACCACCACTTCCACCGGGGTGAAGAGCCATTCCGCCCGGGGTTCGGGGTCATAACCG
>NZ_JBNATZ010000368.1:0-1844 GCF_049701015.1 Desulfofundulus sp. | reverse complement strand
ATGCTGTACCTGTTCTGGGGCATCGCTTTGTGGTCGCGTGTCTCGGCGGCCGGGAAGCTGAGGGAAGCGCTGAACCTGTACGTGGTGGCGGAGCATTTGGGCGAGATCCCGCTGACGGAGACGGGGCTTGTCGACTGGCACCGGGCGATAGAGGCGTTCCGGCAGAAGGTGCACCAGGTGCCGGAGAGGCTGTACCTGCCGGTGCAGCGGTACCTGCACCGGTGCATGTTCGGTTCCGTGCGGGTGCTGTTTCTGCGTCCTGACTGGTGCGTGGTACTGTAAAAAGAAGGGGGGATGGGCGTGAGCAAACTGCAGGAGCTGGCGGCGGCCAGGGCTGCCGGTGGAGATGACGACAGTTTTTTTGCGGATGCCGAAGAACTGCTGGCGTTACCTAAGAGTGCCAGCACAGCAATAGCTTTAAGGAAAGGTTTGTACCGCGGGGAGCCGCACCTGGACCTGCGGGTGTTCGTCCTGAAGAGGGACGGCTCGGTGGTGCACACGAAGAAGGGCGTCCTGCTCACTCTTGACCAGGCCCGGCAGGTAGCCGAAAAGATACTGGAAGCCGTTGCGGGCAGCAGCTGACTGTCTTTTTTCGGAAGGGGGAATGGTTGCAGTGTCCAGGAGGAAAAAGGAGGACACAGAAATAGCGCTCCTGCACGTTTACGGCCAGCGCGCCTGGCACGACGACGTGTATATCGTCGGCAACAGGCAGGGCCTGGAAACGCTGCTTGCGGCCGTTAAACAGGCGCTCAAAGAAAGCCGGGGTGAGACTGACAGTGACGTTTTTACCGCTGACGGGGAAGGTTACAGCGTCATCGTGCTGCGCCAGGATGGTTCCTGGCCGGAAGGCTGGGCCCGCGTGGCGCTGCCCTACTGGGGGGATCACGCGCGGGACGAAAGGGAAGGCGTCCTCCGGCCGGGAAATTTGATCGGTTAGCGGAAAGGACGAGCAAAATGTCAGATTTGACAAAAGCTAAAAAATATCTGAAGGAAGTAGTACGGAATGCTTATTTTGACTGGGACAATCCTGCGCGGGATGTTTCGGCCAATCAGTTGCTCCTTATCCTGGTACGTTCTTTTGGCCTCACTCTTGAAGACGCCAGAAAGGTACTTCTGGAAACGGCTCAGGAGGAAGGATGGGGTATGATACGTCGTCCTTTTAATCGAGAACTGGCCTTGATGGACAATGTTTGCGGGGAGGAAGGGGAAAAGCGGATTCTAAACTGGTACTTGCTGGATGGAGAAGGTAATGTTATAGTAAGTTTTTACCGGACTGCGGGCAGTATTTTGCCGGCCAAGAGTTGAGACGACGTTATTTGGAGGTGCTTAAAGGTGGTGGAGCGGTCCAGGGGCCTGCTCTTTAAAGTTTCCTGAAAAGGAAAGGGGGAAGGCGGCGTTTCCTCACCTGAATGAATTCGGGTGTATCTATGCCGGGCTGATCATGAACAAAAATAATGATAAAACATGGGTATCGGAGTTAATTGGTAATAAAATAGCATTTGGCCTTACCAGTGGAGGAATAAGCTTTTTTGAGAAAAAACGAATCGTTAAGGTACTTTTTAACTAAGTGGTGGTATGAACCCCGTATTCCGATGATAACTGAGAGAAGGTTTTTTCTTCTTTGAGAATTTCCAGTACGATCTTGCTTTTGAATTCCGGCGAATATTGTTTGCGAACAGATATTTGGTTTTACCCCCCCCTTTTTCACTGTCTAAAATCCTGGGTCATTATAATAAGGTAAGGTATAATTAACTCGGCAACCTGCTCAGACGTGAGAAGCAGGGGCTTTACCGTACCCTCGGGAATTAAAAAAAAATGTCACAATAATGCTCAAATTCGACCGC
>NZ_JBNATZ010000367.1:0-1860 GCF_049701015.1 Desulfofundulus sp. | reverse complement strand
CCTTTTGACCATGCTCAAAGGGCTGCCCCTGGCCTATAATAAAGACCTTCAGGAAGATAAAGAGGCACTTTTTGACGCCGTGGATACGGTTAAGAAATGCTTGAGGGTTTTCACGCCCATGGTGGCCAGCTTGAAGGTGCGCCCGGAAAATATGGCCCGGGCGGCAAGGGGTGGCTTCACCAACGCCACCGACCTGGCGGACTACCTGGTGAAAAAGGGCGTCCCCTTCCGGGAAGCCCACGAACAGGTGGGCAAACTGGTTTATTACTGCCTGTCCCGGGGCAAGTCCCTGGAGGAACTGTCCCTTGAAGAGTTCAGGCATTTTGCCCCCCGGGTTGAAGAGGATGTCTACCGGGCTATTGATATCAGGCAGTGCGTGGCCGCCCGGCGGGTGTTGGGGGGACCGGCGCCGGATTCTGTCCGGGAGGCCATTTCCCGGGCGAGGGAGAGGCTGGGGCGGTAAAAACGGAAGAAACTCTTTTCATTAAAAATTGCTTGACACCCGTACTGTGAATCTGTATACTGGATAACAAGTTACTGGTTAAAGACCATGAAGGGGAGCAAGTAACCTGTCTTCCAGGCTGCAGAGAGCCGGGGTAGCTGCGAACCGGTGCCGGATCAGGTGAAAGGATCGCCCCGGAGTCGCCAGCTGAAAGGCGCCTCTGTGTGCTGGCGCCGATTAGGCCGGGCCGGGTTGGCTACCCGTTACCAGAAGCCGTGTCCTGATGGGGACACATAAGGGGTCCTTGTCGTGAGGCAAGGGCAAGCAGGGTGGTACCGCGCGAGGATTTACCTCTCGTCCCTGGCAGTTTTATTGGACTGCCGGGACGGGAGGTTTTAGTTTTTATCCCACAACCACATATTGTGTGTCTGGTTTACGGAGGGAAGTGTACCTAGGGTTCCGCCCCGCTTTGCGGGGGACTGGACCAAGCGGTACAGGCCGCCAGCCATAATTCGGTGGTGGTTACACCGTGGGGATAAAAGACCCGAGCGGATAGGTTCCACTCTGTGGGAAATATCTATTTCGGGTCTTATTTTTTACTGGTTTTCAAAGCGGAGGTGAACTCTGGTGTTGCTTGTAGCTATCCCCCGCATGGGGGAGGGCGATGTTGTGACGGGGCAGCAGAGATGGAATTTATAGGAATTAAAGAAAGAGAAGGGGTGTGCTTTGATGGGGCTCATTATTTATCTTGACGGGGAGTTCGTACCTGAAGAGCGGGCTATGATATCCGTTTTTGACCACGGCCTTTTATATGGGGACGGCGTTTTTGAAGGCATCCGGGCTTACCACAACCGGGTTTTCAAGCTCAGGGAACATATTATACGCCTGTACGAGTCGGCACGCGCCATTGGTCTTGATATTCCCATCACCATGCCTGAAATGGAAGAAGTGGTGCTGGAAACCTGCCGGCGTAATGGTTTACGGGATGCTTACATCCGCCTGGTGGTCACCCGGGGCCGGGGGGATCTGGGCCTTGATCCCCGCAAGTGCTCCAGGCCGACCATATTTTGCATAGCCGCTTCCATACAGCTCTACCCCGAAGAGCTGTATGAAAAGGGGCTGGAGCTGGTTACCGTGGCCACCCGGCGCAACCTGCCCGAGGCATGTAATCCCCGGGTTAAATCTTTAAACTACCTTAACAACATTTATGCCAAAATGGAGGCCAACCTGGTGGGGGCTCCCGAGGCGGTAATGCTCAACCAGGAAGGTTATGTAGCCGAGGCCACCGGGGATAACATTTTCATCGTCAAAAACGGCGTGCTTTCAACTCCGCCACCCTTTGTGGGCATTCTGGAGGGGATTACCCGCAATACGGTGATGGAGATCGCCCGTCAAAAGGGCATCCAGGTTGAGGAGAA
>NZ_JBNATZ010000366.1:0-1869 GCF_049701015.1 Desulfofundulus sp. | reverse complement strand
CGCACAGGTTCCCCGCTTTCCGGGTCCGGCTCGGGAAGGTAACTCATCTCCACCACCGCTGCAGCCTGTTCGGAATAGGTCAGCTTCTCGCCGTCGGCGTCGCGGGCAAACTCTCGGTAGACATACACGTTGCCATCCCCGTCGGCGGCGAACCAGTACCATGCGAACGGGTCTGAGTAGCCCGGGTCGTTGGCGACCCACCGCCGCCACCAGGCGGGGATGGGGAACGGTTTCACCACGTGAATTTCCCGGCTCCACTCGTCGAACGCCTGTCCTTCGTAAACGTCCCAGTCACCGTCAAGCAGTGCCCTGCGCCTGGCTTCCGGTAACTCCATGAGCCTGGCGATATAGCCCGGGTCTGCCCTGCAAAGGATCTGGTTGTCCTGCACCCTGGCCGGGATGAAGCACCGCTTCCTCGGCGGGAGTCCAGCCGCGGCCTGTTCCGGCGTCTGCGGGGCCTCCCAGACCACTTCCGGCTCAGCCGGGGTGATCCACCGCTTTTTCACCCAGGCGTGACCGGGGCCGCCGGGGTTGGTAGCCGCAATGACCTTGGGCCTGATGGCCGGGTTGGTGGTGCGGTTCCGGGAAAGCAGGTACAGGTACTGGCCTTCCTGGAAGTGTGTGAGCTCATCGAAAGCGATAAGGGAAAACTCGGAACCCTGGTACTTGTACTCGTCCCCGGACTTATCCAGGCTCCCGAACTGCAGCACGCTGCCGTTGGCAAACGTCCACCTGTGCTTGACCTCCTGGTACTGCGCCACCCGGCGGGGAATTAATTCCTTCGACCGGGGTATCGGCTTCGCTTCCAGCTCCGGATACGTGCGGCGCAGGAACAGAACCCACGTGCCAGGGTATTTCTCACACCACACGATGCAGGCAATCAGCAGGGATTCGGTCTTCCCGCCGCCCGCGGCCCCGCCGTAAAGTATTTCGTCCGGCCCGTCCGGGTCCAGGACGTTCAGCAGGAATTTAGCCTGTCTCGGCTGCGCCTCCCACCTCATACCTCATCAGGCGCCTTGATGATAATCTGCAGCGCCTCGCCGTCCGGCCCGGAGTGCTCGTGTTTCTGCGGCGGGTCCGGGATGGACTTGTCAATCAGGTACACCGCTATATCTTTAAGCAGCCTCTCGGCCCATGCCGTGCCGGGGTTGCGTTCGAGAAATTCAACCAGGCGCTTCTTCTGCGCCAGCAGGTCCCGGTAGGCATCCACCGCCCCGGCGTCGATGGCCTTGCGCAGGTTGATGGTCTGCTCCCTGCGCATCTCCTCGACCCAGGCAATGTGCTCCCGCACTTCCGGGTCCTGCAGCAACTGGTAGGCCCAGGCCCGGTTCTTGTACCCGGCGGCCCGGCAGGCGGCGGTGAGGTCGTAGCCGCTAAGGACGTAGGTCTCGGCCAGGATGATTTTCCGCGTGCGTTTCTTCATAGTCTCGGCCATCTTCGTCACCACCCTGTCGCGCTGAACGTTATCCTCCCGCAACCCTGTCGTACCACCACTTGACCACCCGCCGGAGGTCTTCCAGCGTGGCCCTGTTCCGCCTCGGCTGTATTGGAGGTGGATACATAACAAGCATTTCGTATGGTACGTTATTCTCGCCCCACACAACGATGATTGTAAACAGCCCGGTATTCCGTAAAGCGTTGAAGGTTAACATCTGCCCCTGCTTGATCCGCACGCCGGGCTTCTTTGCCTCCAGCACGAGGAAGCGGCCATTTCTCTCCACCAGACCATCAATATCGGTAGGCTCGATCCTGCTGCCGCCAAAGCAGCCCTTCAATATACCCCAGTCCCACGCACTCTCCAGATAGAGGTCGGGCCTCCTGATCGTCAAGGCACATATCTCCTCACCACGGCGCCGAACCGGGAAAATA
>NZ_JBNATZ010000365.1:0-1880 GCF_049701015.1 Desulfofundulus sp. | reverse complement strand
GGCAACTGCTGGCGCACTGTTTCGATATAGCTGACACCAGTAATGACCAGCACGTCTGGTAGGGTGCCACCTCGGGGAGCTTACAATAGTCTGCGTAGGTGTGTTTTTTTTCGCCGGCAGCGGCGATCTCTGCAAGTGCCGCCTTCATCGATTTCACCCCCTGGATGCTTGCGGGAAAAGGCCCTGACTGGCTCTTTCGCGGCATTATGGTAATATTTTCCGGAAGGCGGGCAATGATTTTCGGGGTAAAAACCTTTAAATCCTTTCGTTTAAATCCTTTCGTTCCCGTTGCCTTTACACTTATTTCAAGGTTATACTTTTTAAAGCGAGGTGTTGCCCATGGAGAACAAACCGACTCTGTACCTTGAAACAACCATTCCCAGTTACCTGGTAGCCCGCCCAAGCCGTGATTTGATCATCGCAGCAAATCAACAGGCAACTCATGAATGGTGGAACGAAGAAAGGAAAAATTTTAAAATTTACATATCCCAAGCAGTCCTGATCGAAGCAAAATGGAGATCCTGAAGTAGCTTCCCAAAGGGTCAAGCATCTTGAAGGACTTGAAATTTTACCTGCCACAGAAGAAGTGGAAAAAATGGCAAAAGAGTATCTCGCCGTGCTTGGCATTCCAAAGAAGTCGGCCCTGGACGCTGTACATATCGCATATGCGGTAGTATATAAGTTAGACTACCTTTTAACCTGGAACTGCAAGCACCTCGCCCATGGAGAAATCCGCAGGAAGCTGAGACGGTATAACGGCTCCATTGGGCTGGAAACCCCTGAAATTGTCACCCCTATTGAGCTTATGAGGAGGGATTAATTATGGCCTTTGAAGATCATATTGTCAATGAAGTCAGAAAGTCACGTGAACTTATTCTAGAACAATTCAAAGGTGATTTGGATAAATTCTTCAAGTTTATCCGTGAAGAAGAAAGCAAAAATCATGAGAAGCTTGCCGGCATTCCTCCTGCAAAGAACATGCCGTCCAAAAAGGTAGTTGGATAAACATACCGGCGGGGCAACTATAGGGAAGGCAGGGCCTTCACTATAAAGCATCTTCGAGACCTGCTTCCCTGAGGGCGGCGGTGAGGCGCTTCAGCTCCTGGGCGCGGTCTTTACGGCACACCAGCAGGCACTCCCCGTCGTCCACCACTACCAGATTCTCCACTCCCAGCGTGGCCACCAGCCTGCCGGGGGCGTGGATGATGCTGTTGCGTGTATCGAGAAAAACCCCCCGCGCCTCGATCACGTTGCCGTTTTCTTCCGTTTCCCGGCACCGCTCCAGGGCCGGCCAGGAACCCACGTCGTCCCAGCCAAAGTCACCCGGCAGAACAAGGACGTTGGGAGCCTTCTCCATGATCCCGTAATCAATAGAAACTCTTGGAAGGCATGGGTATACCCGGGATAGGACTTCCCGGCAGGAGCCGTGAGCCATGGCCCGCCCTATTTCCGCCAGTCCGGCCGCCAGGGCCGGCAGGTGTTCTTCAATCAACCGGTAGATTAAATCAGCCCGCCAGATAAACATCCCGCTGTTCCACAGGTAGCGGCCTGAAGCCAGAAACTGCCGGGCCTTTTCCGGCCCCGGCTTTTCCGTGAACCTTTCCACCCGGTAAACCGGTATGCTTTCATGGTATTGGAGCAACTCTCCCTGGCATATGTACCCGTATCCCGTGTCCGGCCTGGTGGGGGTAACGCCCATGGTTACCAGCCACCGCCCACCGGCTGCGAGGGATACTCCCGCCTGCAGCACCGATTGAAACCGCCTTACATGGGCAATGTAGTGATCAGCCGGCAGCACCGCCATTACCCCCCGGGGGTTCTTGCGCATAACATGGAGGGCTCCCAGCCCTACGGCCGCCGCCGTATCCCGGCCGCACGGC
>NZ_JBNATZ010000364.1:0-1895 GCF_049701015.1 Desulfofundulus sp. | reverse complement strand
CCACAGATAAAACAAGGGGAGCAACAGGGACCCCCCCGCAGCAGCAAGTGCCGAACCGATACCAAAAGTGATCACCGTTACTCGGGGAGCGTTGACGCCCATATAAATGGCCGCCTCCCTATCCTGGGCCGTTGCCCGGATAGACCGGCCCAGATCTGTCCGGGTGAGAAAAAGATGCAATAACCAGGTAAAGACCATGGCAATTAAAAAGCCAATGGTCATGGGAATACTTATGGATATATCACCCAGAAAGAAGGTGCTGGAGGAATAACCGGTCGCCACCGACCGGTAATCCGATTTAAAGATCAGCCGCATCGTTTCGGTTAAAACCAGCATAATGCCTACAGTTAACAGAACCTGGTTTTCCGGCAAAATGGAATCAACTTCCACCAGGCGGTTAATTAAGTATTTTTGAATTATACAACCAATCAAAAACAGAACAGGCATAGAAATAAACATGCCCAGGTAAGGATCAATACCCCATTCTTTAAAACAAAAATAAGTAATGTACATGCCCACCATCACCAGTGCCCCGTGAGCCAGATTGATAATCTTCATCACACCCATGATCAGGGTCATGCCAATGGCAATCAAGGCATACATAGCGCCAAGAAGAATACCGCAGATGATTGTCTGTAAGAACAAGGACATGCGAGATTATACCTCCCATGCTTTAAAGAGCAGGGGGAAGGACCCCCTGCTCGACAAGTCATATTTACTTTCGCTCGCTCCATTTTGGCACGGGGAAGACCAGTTTTCCTGAAGCAGCCTCTTCAGGCCAGACCACCTCAAGCTTACCCTTTTGCCATTGCACTACATAGGTGGTGGGTTTATCCTGGTTGGTATAGCCTTCCCAGTCCTCAAATTTGATGGGCCCCATGATGGTCATCAGATCGGTTTCTTTTAAGGCCTTCTGGATGCCTGCAGGAGTGAAATCCCTGGCCCGTCCCAAAGCATCAGCAATTACGTACATGGTAGCATAGGCCTGGGCACCGTGGTAATCGGGTTCTTTACCGTATTTTGCCTTGTACTTCTTAAAGTAATCGCTGGCCCCCTTCCAGGAAACGCTGGGAACCCACAGAGTTGTGGAAGCCACATACTCAGCGGCATTCCCGGCATTTTCCAAAAATTCCGGCATGGTATAGCCAGCCGCTCCACCTACAAACAGCCTGGGGTTTAAATCCAGTTCTTTCATTTGCTTAACAATAAGAGAAGCATCCATTACATAAGAAACGGCAAAAACAATGTCCGGATTGGCCTTTTTCATATTGGCCAGCATGGGTTTAAAGTCAATGGCACCTTTTTCGTATCCCTGGTCAAAAACCACATTGATCCCTCTGGCCTTACAGGCAGCCCGGAAGGCTTCGGCAGAACTGGTACCAAAGTCGGTATTTTCATAGATAATGGCTACATTGCGGGGCTTAATCTTTTTGTCAAACAAATCCCACAGGGCAGAAGTATATTTGCTGGATGGTGCTGCGGTCCCCCTGAATACCCACTGCCACCCCTGTTTGGTGATCTTGTCGGCAGAACCGGTGACAATGAGGAAAGGGATACCCTTTGATTGAGCGGTCCCGGCAATAACGTTGGTATTGGCACTACTGTAGCCCCCGCTGAGCATGGCCACCTTATCCTGATTAATCAATTTTTCAGCAGCAGCTTTGGCAGCGTCCTGCCTGCTCTGGTCGTCCTCAAATATCAATTTTATTTCTTTTCCGTTAACCGTGGTCTTACCGGCTGTTTTCAACTCCTCATAGGCCATTTCCATAGAATTTTTCTCCATGGTGCCAAACATGGCTTCAGTCCCGGTTAAGGGAAGGATGACACCCACTTTGACCACATTTTGAGATCCCTGCTCTTGCTGGGATCCCCCCGCCCCACACCCGGCTGTAAAG
>NZ_JBNATZ010000363.1:0-1909 GCF_049701015.1 Desulfofundulus sp. | reverse complement strand
GTTTTTCCGGCCACTCCGGGAAATGGGGAGATTTCGTGGCCGCTAAAGTCAACTTCCCGGAAGTTTTGAGGCGAGAATTAAAGCGGAAAAGAAGCCTTTCGGGCAGGATTATCTTTGGTACCGTTACAGACGCCTACCAGCCTGCGGAAGAAGAGTTCAGCCTTACCAGGAGCTCCCTGGAGGTCTTTGCGGAGGAGTGGCCAGACGCGGAGATTGATCTGCTGACGAAATCCGATCTTGTGGTGCGGGATGTGGATGTGCTCAAGAAGCTGAAAAATTGTTCCATCGGTTTTACTGTGACCACTTCTGATGACAGGGTAGCCGCTGTGTTAGAGCCCGGGGCCGCCTCGCCGTCGGCACGCCTCCTGGCTGCGAAAAGGTTCGTTGCCGAAGGCTTGCACGTATGGGCCTTTATTGCGCCTGTTCTTCCGGGAGTGAGCGACGCTCCCGGGGTACTGGAGGAGCTTATATCTGGCCTGAAAGAAGCCGGGGTTAAGGAAGTCTACCTCGATTCGTTGAACCCTTATCCTGCTTCCGTGTATCGTCTAAAATTTGTTTACCAGACAATGCTTCCCTGGACGCTAAAACACCTGGAACAGTACCTTTCCGACCCCCGCGGGTACTTGCGTATACTGTCAGAAGAGTTGGCGACCCTTTCGCAGAAATACGGCTACGATTTAAGGATTGGTTAGAGGTGGACGTTCTGGTGGAAGTGGAAACCTCTGATCTGGTGTTCTGGGATAAGGGGTTTAACAGTTCATTTTTTAAAATTCAGCTGGAACCTGTTTGCTTTCTTCCCCAGTTTTTGATAATAGTATCCCAGAACTTTTTATCTTCAAACCCCAGTCTCCAGATGCAAATTCCTGCAAGTTTATATTTTTTTACGAGTTCAATTTTGGTCTGTAATGTTGCATAGTTTTCAAACCAGACTTCTCTTTCCAGTCCTTGTATGGTCCGATAGATATAGTATGGTTCTTGGTATTTATCACTCCACCTTACTTGGTAGCCTTTCAAGCTGGCCTGTTGCATAATCTCCCTGGTGGGTCTGGAAAAGCCACCTGTTTTACCTGCGGGCCAATCATACCCGTAAGTTGCTACTCCCAGGCAAATTTGAGAGGGGCGGAATCCCTGGTCGATAGCCGTTTTTATGTTTTGTTCCACCCAGGAGAAGGGTGCCAGTGGGCCTGGTGGACTGCTAGCCTGACTGTGGTCGTAGCACATGATAGTCACCTTGTCCACGTAAGGTGCCAGCCCTCCGTAGTCGTATACTCCTGCTACTTCCGGAGATACCTGGACGTGGGGGAGTACACACATGTGGGTTTGTTTTCCCAGCGTACGCATATGTTTGTGCAGTATCTCCATGAAAAGGGTCAATTTATCTCGATCGACGGTAAAATCCCGGTACGTCGAGGAGGGAATAAATTCGAAATCTATATTGACACCATCGTAGTTGTTACTCTTGACCACGCGGACTATATTTGCTATTGCGTTATTTCGCGCTGCCGGGTTCAACAGAACATCGTCTTGACTGGGAACTACGTTGATGAGCGGTATTATTTTGATTCCTCTTTTCCTGGCCAAGTTAATTGCCTGGGGATTGGGTTCTTCTTCCAGAGAACCGTCAGGGCGTACATGATACCATAACGGGTAGATTTCATTCAACACATCGCTATGAGCTTGTAGGGAGGGGAATGAATCAAAGCCTTCGGGGTCATTGACGTAAAAACCGCTTACTCCTGGTCTTAAGAGGATAAGAGGTTTTCTGATTCCAGCGCAGCTACCGAGCGTGATAACTATGATAGTTGCTATAGCTACATAGAACAGCTTTTTTCGGCCCATTTGATGCTCCTCCGTTTTTGAGCTATTTTTATCAAAAACAATCTGATATATACGCTTCAGGACGTTTTAT
>NZ_JBNATZ010000362.1:0-1909 GCF_049701015.1 Desulfofundulus sp. | reverse complement strand
TAAAACACCCCTGGACCAACGGCTATGCTGAACGGTTTATCCAGACCCTCTTCCAGGAATTCTTCCAGGTGGCTTTGAGGCGCAAAAGATATACTTCCGTGGAAGAACTTCAAGCCGACCTGAACCAGTATTTCTATTACAATTGGGAACGCCCGCACCAGGGCCGTCGCACCAGGGGCCGGACACCGGCACAGGTATTCTTCGTACCATACCCGGACCAGCTCTGCCTACCGGCACCGAAAGCCGCTGCGTAACTCATTGGCACCAAAAGGTTCTATTCTTTTGGTGGCAGTACAACATGTAAGACAAGCTCATGACCATGCCATAAAGGGGAGCGATAAGCATTTTCATTGTGTCAATACCTTGACAACTTAACTCATCTTAATAATCGCTTCGGGAATTTTTAACCAAACTTTAGGGAATCCAGCATCACGGACGTCATTCTCTCCCTGACATCCTCCCACCTGACATACAATGTAGCCTGCCCATTACAGGCTCGTAGTTGCAGGGAAAAGATGTATATTGTAGAATGAATATTCAAAATAAAGTCAAGATTAAAGGTGGCCAAGGTACTATGCTTGATTGGAAACATGAAGAACTCTTTTCGTTCCTGGAAATGGTACCTCTACCAATCTACATCTTCCAGGACAATTCTTTTAAATATGTCAATCAACGAATGGTAGAACTGGCCGGATACACCAGAGAAGAACTGTTGCAAATTAATGTATGGGAACTGATTGATCCCGCAGACCGCCACCTCCTACTTCAGCGCGCCTTGCGTAGACTGAGAGGCCAGCGCGAACCAGGAAACTACGAGTTCAAGGCTATTAACCGCCGGAATGAAATACGTTACCTGCATGGCTATTTTTCTCTCATCTCCTTTGATTCCCGGCCTGCCATTCTGGGACAACTCCTGGACGTAACCAGGGAAAAAAGACTTCTTAACGAATTGCAAAAAACTGAAGCACGCCTGAGGGATATTTTTGATAACGTTAACGATGTTATCTACCTCCACGACCTGAAGGGCCGCTTCCTAGCACTCAATCAGGCCGTTATACGCGCTACTAATTTTTTGCCAGAAGAGCTTGAAGGGAAAGAAATTTCCACTTTTTTACACCCAGATGTCAAACATCTGGTTGATGAATATTTGAGGCAAGTTATAGAAAAAGGCGAAATACGGGGACTCATGCGCGGCTTAACCAAAGACGGTGAAGAAATCTTCTGGGAATACCAGTCGGTTCTCTTTAAGGGAAGGCAACCTTATATAAGAGGTATTGCCAGGGACGTAACTGAACAGGTGAAGATGCGCCGGGAGCTTAAGGAATACCTTTGCCGGTTGGAAGAACAAAATAAAAAGCTCTCGAAGCTCAACGAGGAGCTGGCCAGGGCCAAAGAGGCCCTGGAAACAATGGTTCGGACAGATCCTTTAACCGGGTTGGGCAACCGCCTGGCTTTCCAGGAAGCGCTGGAAAGGGAAGTCAATCGGACAAAACGCTACTTAACACCCTTCTCTCTTTTAATTATTGATGTCACCAACTTTAAAAAAATTAATGATACCCTGGGACACCCTGCGGGTGACAAAGCGCTTGTTCGCATTGCAAAGCTCTTGCGTGCCAGCTGCCGCCAGTGCGACCTGCTTTTCCGTATTGGGGGTGACGAGTTTGCCGTGCTCCTCCCCTGCACCGGTGGGGAAAAAGCGCGGATGGTGGCCGACAGACTCCGTCAAAAGATTACCGGTGAAACTATCATGGAAACGGAGGTTGCAATCCCGGTCTACTTGAGTATTGGCGTCGCCACGCTGGACTCCCGGCAGGAATCACTAGGCATAGAGGGTTTGATAAAGCTGGCTGATGCTCGAATGTATGAGGAAAAAAGCCGCCAGAAAGCTGAAATTTCTTGAACGTCCTGG
>NZ_JBNATZ010000361.1:0-1954 GCF_049701015.1 Desulfofundulus sp. | reverse complement strand
TCAGAACGCATCTCCGACAGGTTCTTTATAAAACCCGTTTCTACCAATTCAACGACGGAACTTTTTACGGATTCCCCCGTCGCGTTAAGCAATTGAATAAGCGCTTCCGCTCCATCATCACCCAGTTTGTCTCTGAGAACTTTCGGTACCAGAACAAGGGTCATTTCTGCCACCCCTTTCTCACCTCCCATGTTATCATATTTTGGCACAAACAAAAAGCCCCACCTGCCTGAAGGACATGGTGAGGCTTTAGTCCAAAAGCGTAATTTTTCGTCTCAACGACCCTGTACTACCGGCAGGGTCTCTCCCGGGGAAAGCTGCAACTTTCCTTACACGGTCCAATACTGCTCGGCTGCTGCCGGGTACTCCACCGTGGAATAAGCCCTGCGGCCATGCGCTGCTCGTTTCTAACGGGCGCTGCGCCGCTGATATGTTAGCCAACCCGGGAAGATTATACCACGGAAAGGTTGACCCTGCAAGAAAAAATTATCCAGCCTCCGGAACCAAAATCCCGTCCCTGGCCCGGAGAAATGTCCGGGCCAGGGGCTCCTTGAACAGCAACCGGTCGAAGGTATACCTGGCCGGGGCGCGAATGTGTGGAGCCACGGCAAGCGCTTGCTCCAGCTCCTCCGCGACAACTATCAATCTTTCAGCTTCAGCCCACCTCAACTCCCTGCCGTCTTCTCCCATACGGACAACCGCTATCCCGTAGTCCAGCCCGTTGAACAACATGGCACCGGTAAGTAGCGGCCGGGTCGGAAATACTTTGACCGGGGCCACCTCCCTGAACCGCAGGTACAGCTGGTTGGCAATCAGGCGCTTCAGAACGTCTATAAGCGGCAGTTGCTCCCACCAGCCGGGAGTCCAGGGAAAGCCTAAAAGGGCAACAGCAGGCCCGGGAGTATAAAAGATCACCGTCCTTTTTTCCCCGGTAAGCCGGTGTTCCACCAGCACTCCTACCTTCGCCAGCATGGCGACCTTCTTTTTGTCTCCTCGATAAAACCTGGAAAGCTGTACGCGGGTAGCTACGCCGGTGGTACAAAGGAACTCCAGCATCTCCCGATTTACCGGGGGCAGGTGACCGGGCGGCCTGAAGGCTGACACGCTTCCCCATTCCAGACGGTACCCGTTGCGCAGTGAGCAGGGGGAAAGGAATTCACCCTGAACGGGAACAGTATGCGTACTCCCTTTGTGAGAGGTAGCGGGGTCACCAATAACAGGACTCGAAACCGGCATCAGCAGTACCTCCTTTGTATACTGTATACCAGGCCATCTTAACCTGCTACCGCAGCCTTCTGCCAAACGGTTTTCCCGACAGGGAAACAGGATACCGCTACAAGCTCCATTTTTTCACCGCACCCCGGGCAATACATTTCATCGAGAACTTCCCGCCCGGTTACCCACCTCCAGCATTCAGGACAAAGATACGTAGCGATGATGTTGATCTCCATGTTGTTTCGCCCCACTTCTCTTTTTAACAAGAAAAAGCCGGGGGTTGCTTCCCCGGCTTACATTCTTAACCAGCAATGTTCAGCCTCCTGATTACCCTCGCCCTGATATGTCTTTTTTCCGGGTCTATCCCGGTAATCCGCACGTACAGGTAGTCTCCTACCATCGGGTAACCCCGGACCATGTGGGGTGTCAGGGCATCTATCCCGGGTTCAAGATTAACGAAAATCCCGTATTTTTCAACCCCGGTGACCCGGCCCGCAATCTCGTCGCCAACTTTGTATCTCTCCTCGATTCCCGGCCAGGGATCCGGCAGAAGGGCTCTGCGGGAAACTGTTACCCTTTCTTTTTCCCGGTCAACAGAGAGCACCAGCACGCTCAGGGTTTCATTCACTTTGAGCCGGGCACTCAAGTCGTCCGTCCAGCCCCAGTCGTATTCCCTGGCTTCCAGAACTCCGGGGACGCCGGAGATGTCCAGGATGGCCCTGCGGCGGCCCACCCGGGT
>NZ_JBNATZ010000360.1:0-1955 GCF_049701015.1 Desulfofundulus sp. | reverse complement strand
ATTATCCCTTAAACTTGGGTATTATGCCAAGGTGGGTTGTATTTGACGCTTACGTTTCTGCTGGGCCGCGGCGGACCTGGTGACCAGCAACTTCGAAACCAGGGGGCCGGAACTGCTGAGAATAATGGGATACGAAGTGCCGGACCCGGAGGACTGGGTGCCGTAGGGGATGAAAAGGGAACGAAAGAAAAGAGCGGAGCTGGAAGGGCTTTCGTTGTTTGTCAGGGTTTGGTGTGTCGCGAAAAAGGGAAGGCCTAAAATTCTAAGTGAAAAGCGGTAATTATAAGCCTTTTATAAAGATAGGGCTTTTTTTCTGTGTGATGAATGAAAATGAGCTTGACATGGAACCAGACTAAGTATATGATCCAAGCGACAGTTGTTATAAAGTCCTTGCTCTTGGGAAAAACTAAGAGCAAGCGTATAAAGCCCCTGCGATTGGTTACCAACCGCAGGTAGTATATCGCCCGGGGGGTTGGGATTATCCCAACCCCCTGTTCATTTATTTCCAGCAATTTTCCATAAATTGCTCGTCTAAAAGGATAAACCTGTCTGCATATTTTTTTAAATGGTAACATGGTTGTTGAGGAAAGGCAGCGAGTTCCACGTGTTTACCGAGGTCTTTTACTTCTTGAACAACTTCAACGAAATCAGCATCGCCGCTTACCAAAATTGCAACATCGTAGTGGTTTTTTATTGCTTTAGAAAGCATATCTACTGCGAGTTTAATATCAACTCCCTTCATAGGGAACTCTATTATGTAAGTTCAGCTGAGGCAGAAAGATGGCAATGTTACGTTAATATTTTACCTGTGCTACATTGGATATGGGTTTACTACCTCTGAAGGCGCAGGGCCTTCCCAACGGTGGACATAAGTGTTTGTTGAGTAATACCGGTGCAAGCAACCTTTGCGTTACAAGGTCGGGTGGCTTTTCAGGAAAGCCCGGTTATCACTCCGGGTCCATCGCCAGGTATACGACGTTGCTTTCAGCTGGGACGTTTTCCCCCGCTTTATCAGCCGGTACCACTTCCGCCCCAATTTTCTCCACTATTTCCCTGGCCAGCTCGTCCACCATTTCCGGGTGCGCTTTCAAAAACTTGCGTACGTTTTCCCTGCCCTGACCCAGGTGCTCGCCGTTATAGGAAATCCATGCGGTTGACTTCTGGACTATTTTGTACTCCAGAGCCATGTCCAGCACGTCCAGCTCTTTCGAGATGCCTTCCCCGTAGAATAAGTCCACAGCGGTTTCTCTGAACGGAGGCGCGACCTTGTTTTTGACGATTTTGATGACCGTGCGGCTCCCAGTCGCTTCGCTCCCGTCCTTGATTGCATCTTTCTTCCTCACGTCGAGCCGCATGGACGAGTAGAATTTGAGCGCCCTCCCGCCGGGCGTGACCTCGGGCGCGGGACCGAACCTGTTATCCCCCACCTTCTCCCGGAGCTGATTGATGAAGACCACGACCGCCCTGTTCTTGGAGACCACAGCTGTCAATTTTCGTAAAGCCTGGGACATCAGGCGGGCCTGTAGGCCTACCTGCACTTCGCCCAATTCACCTTCAATCTCATTTTTCGGCACCAGGGCGGCCACCGAATCGATGACCACCACGTCCACTGCCGAGCTCGCCACCAGCACGCCGCATATCTCCAGGGCTTGCCCCCAGTAGTCCGGCTGGGAAACCAGGAGGTTTTCGATGTCCACCCCCAGGCTTTTGGCGTACACCGGGTCCAGGGCGTGCTCCGCGTCGATGAACGCCGCGATGCCGCCCGCTTTCTGGGCTTCGGCGATCACATGCAGCGCAACGGTGGTCTTACCCGAAGACTCCGGGCCGAAGAGTTCCACAATTCTGCCCCGTGGCAGACCGCCCACACCCGTGGCCAGGTCCAGGGACAGGATACCCCTGTGGGTATCGCTTCGACGTTCATCCTCGGGTTCTCGGCCAGGAGCATGGTTGCCCCG
>NZ_JBNATZ010000359.1:0-1976 GCF_049701015.1 Desulfofundulus sp. | reverse complement strand
ACGGGGATGCGGTGCTGTCGGCGCGAAGCACTGGAGTGAGCGGGGACAGCGCCGCATCCAACCGGAATCAACTGTATTTCAGCTACTAAGGAGTGCAGGAAGACTTGGCTTTTCGCTTCCGTTTGATCTTAGCCATACTGGTTGGTAAAGTAATCATGCGGCTGGTTCGCCTGCTGGGTCGGGGTAAAGGCTCCTCGCTGCCCGGGATGGTGGCCCTGAGGATCTGTCCTGACATACTCGGCTACCTGGCACGGCAGGCCCGCCGGGGTGTGGTTATGGTGACCGGCACCAACGGCAAGACCACCACGAACAACATGATTGCCCGGGTTGTCAGGGAGGCCGGTTACCGGGTAGTGGTCAACACCGAGGGGGCCAACCTGATCACAGGTGTAACAGCAGCTTTTTTGAAGGCCGCAACTCCTGCGGGGCGGGTGGACTGCGATTATGCTCTCCTGGAGGTGGATGAAGCTTCATTTCCGCGGGTTACCCGCTATGTCCACCCGGACATGGTAGTAATTACCAACTTTTTTCGCGACCAGCTGGACCGGTACGGGGAACTGGATAAAACCATATCCCTGATCCGTGAGGCCCTGGTTAAGTTACCCGGGACCAGGCTGGTGTTAAATGCCGATGACCCCCTGGTAGCTCCTCTGGCTTCCTCAACCGGTCAAGGGGCGTTTTATTACGGCCTGGGTGAACACCATCAGGTTACTGCTCTTTCCGTTTCCGCCAGGGAGGGACGTTTCTGCCCCCGTTGCGGGCGGGAGCTTGTGTACGCTTATTATCACTACAGCCAGCTGGGAAACTACCGTTGTCCCGGCTGCGGCTTTGCGCGGCCGTTTGCCGATGTTGAAGGTACGGAAGTGTCCCAGGGTAGCCGGCAGGTAAGTGTCCGGCTGCGTTCACCTGCCGGCTCCTATGAACTGGTTGTGCCCGTGCCCGGGTTATACAACCTTTACAACGGCCTGGCGGCTTTTTCGGCCGGTCTCTCCCTGGGTGTGGAGCCGGAAGCGATAATTAGAGCCCTGGCGGGTTATACTCCCGCCACCGGGCGTATGGAAAGGTTCCGTTACCGCGATAAGCAGGTACTCTTGAACCTGGTCAAAAACCCTGCAGGGTTCAACGAGGGGTTGGGTACTTTGCTTTCCCTGCCCGGGCCGGTGGATGTACTTATCGCCATCAATGATAACGATGCCGACGGCCGGGACATTTCCTGGCTGTGGGACGTGGACTTTGAGGTTCTGGAAGAACACCACCACCGCATAAACTTCCTGGTCTGCACCGGCCGGAGAGGGGCGGAAATGGCCGTCAGGCTGAAATATGCCGGGGTGCCTCTCGACAGGATTATGGTCGAGGACATGCACCGGGCCGTGGAACGCGTTTTAAACGGTCCCGGTGCCACGGCTTACCTGCTGGCTACCTATACGGCACTCTGGCCTCTGGAAAGGATTTTGAGTGGATATGCAGCAAGGGAAACTCGTGTTGAAAGTCTGCCATCTGTATCCTGACCTGTTAAATCTCTATGGCGACCGGGGCAATGTGATAGCTTATGTCCGCCGCTGCCGGTGGCGGGGTATAGAGGTTGAGGTGTACCGGATCAATCTGGGGGAGCCGGTCGACTTCCGGGAAATGGATTTTCTTTTCCTGGGTGGAGGTTCCGACCGGGAGCAAAACCTCATGGCGGGGGACCTTGAAAATCGCCGGGAGCTTTTGCAGGCGGCCGTGGAGGATGGGCTGGTGGTTCTGGCCATCTGCGGCGGCTACCAGTTGCTGGGCAAATATTACCGCACCCTGGAAGGCCATGTGATTCCAGGCCTGGGTCTTCTGGATTTTTATACTGAGGCCGGTCACAAAAGGATGATTGGCAATGTAGCCGTGGAGCTGGAAATCGAAGGGGAACCGGTGCGGGTCACCGGATTCGAAAACCATGCCGGCCGGACATTCTTGGGCCGGATTTCCCCGCTTGGCCGTGTACT
>NZ_JBNATZ010000358.1:0-1982 GCF_049701015.1 Desulfofundulus sp. | reverse complement strand
CAAGGTTAAAGAACTGGGTGGCAAACCCTTTCTTACGGATGCCAATACCCTTTATGTGGGGGGCCGTTCCAACGCGGTGGATCACCTGCAAACCGCTATTGAAAACGGTTTTGCCTACGCTGTAGTTGATGCTCCCTTAATTATTGCCGATGGGCTAACGGGCAAGGACTATATTAATGTGCCCGTCAACCTGAAACATTTTAGCGAGGTAAAGATTGGCAGCGCGCTTGTACACGCCGATGCCCTGCTGGTGATCAGTCATTTTAAAGGCCATGAACTGACAGGTTTTGGCGGTGCCCTCAAGAACATCGGTATGGGGTCGGGTTCCCGTAGCGGGAAGCAAATGATGCACTCCGACGTGCTGCCTGCGGTGAGAGCTGATAAATGTGAGGGGTGCGCCCGCTGTACCCGCTGGTGTCCGGCTGGAGCAATTGTCCTGTCCAGGGAAACTAAAAAAGCGGCCATCGATCATGAAAAGTGTATTGGCTGTGGCGAATGTACGGTCACCTGCCCGGCGGGTGCCATAGATATCAACTGGAAAACGGAACCGGAAGCCATCCAGGAAAAAATTGTAGAGTACGCGGCCGGGGTGCTCCAGAACAAGAAGGGTAAAGCCGGGTTCATCAATTTTGTGACCAATGTTTCTCCGGAATGCGACTGCGCCAGCTGGACGGACGCTCCCGTGGTGCGGGATATCGGCATCCTGGCTTCCCTGGACCCGGTGGCCCTGGATCAGGCCTGTGCCGACCTGGTAAACGGAGAAAAGGTCTTACCGGGTTGCCGTCTGGAAGGGCGGGAAGTGCGGGACATATTCCGTGCCCTGTGGCCCCGGGCCGTTTGGGAGCGCCAGTTGACCTACGGGGAAGAAATCGGTCTGGGTACCCGGCAGTATGAACTGGTGAAAATATAAGTTCTTACCGGAGGGTAAAAAAGGATTCCGGTTCTGGCCGGAGTCCTTTTTATGTGGCAACTACTGGTAAGAAAAAGATGGTCATAAGCAGGATTGGTGAATTTACTGTGGAATACCAAGGGTAATAATGTCCAACGGGGGCGATGTGCCTTGCAGGATTTAATAAGCAGTTTTATTCATTACCTGGCGGTGGAAAAAGGGCTGGCCCGGAACACCACGTCCTCCTACCAGCTTGATTTGAACCAGTACCGGGTTTTTTGTCATTCCCAGCAGCTGGACCCCCTGGGGGAAGGGCGCGGTGCCGTAATGGCTTATCTCCTCAAGTTAAAAAAAGACGGGCGGGCTCCGGCCACCGTTTCCAGGCATCTCGCGGCTTTAAAATCTTTCTATCGTTTTCTGGTTCAAGAAGGGATCATTTTTAACGACCCTACCGCGAACCTGGAATCACCACGCCTCGCCCAGCGGTTGCCGAGAGTGTTGACCACGGAGGAAGTAGACAGGCTCCTGGCTCAACCCCGTACCTCCTCGGCCACCGGGCTGCGGGACAAGGCCATGCTGGAGCTACTTTACGCCACCGGTTTGCGGGTAAGTGAACTCGTTTCACTGGACCTGGCCGATGTCAATCTGGAACATGGTTTTGTACGTTGCTTTGGGAAAGGGTCCAAAGAAAGGATTATACCACTGGGTTCTGTGGCCGCCTTTTATGTGTCCGAATACCTCGCCCGGGCCCGAGTTAAACTAACCAGAGGCACCAGCACCCCCGCTCTGTTTGTCAATCAACAAGGCAGCCGCCTTACCCGGCAGGGATTCTGGAAGATCATTAAAAAATACGCCCGCCAGGGGCGGATTAACAAGGTAATAACCCCCCACGTTTTGCGCCATTCCTTTGCCACCCACCTGCTGGAAAACGGTGCTGACCTGCGCTCCGTTCAGGAATTGCTCGGTCACGCTGATATTGCTACCACACAGATCTATACCCATTTAACCCGCACCAGGTTGCGGGAAATTTACGACCGTACCCATCCACGGGCACAGGTGGATCGGTGATAAGGAGTTGATCTTGCTTGGCCGC
>NZ_JBNATZ010000357.1:0-1992 GCF_049701015.1 Desulfofundulus sp. | reverse complement strand
CTGACTGGTTATAGCCGTATAACCGTTGCTCAGGTCGCTGTCCGACAGGTCGAAGACCGCGCAGTACATGCCCCCGATGAACTGGGTGTTCGGGTCGCCTATAGGGTTCGTGGTGTTGCCGTACTCGTTGTACCAGAACCTCGTCCAGTGCTCGCGGGTGTACACCCGCCCGGCGTACGCTTGCGGGGTCGGGGGCAGATCTGTAACCCACCCGTTCAAGTTTAAAGCCCATGCTATGCCGGCACCTCTTGCAAATAAAACCAGTAGAAATACTAACGCTGTGAGCGTAAACGTCTTCCGTTTAAACAAAGCTGACCACCTCCATACTTTTGTTACAAAAAAAGAAAAGCACCGGTTATTCCGGCACTTTCTGTAGTATTGAATTGGTTAATCTTTTAAGGAAATGAACTTACCGACCTGAATAGAACCGTTTTGTAAAGCTTTCTCTAAAACCTTAACCTGATTTTCCGGCCGTTGCTCTTTCAATCTGAGAAGCACCACACCAACGTGAGGTTTACCTTGATTGAAAACCAAATCCCCAAAGTCAGTATCACATGTGACCACTATCCACCCTTCTTCAACAGCTTTCTTGAGGATCGCCGCATCGGAAACGCCTTTGCCCAGATAATCTCTAACCATTACAGCTTCATAACCAGATTCTCTTAAAGCCCGGGCAACGGCATTGCTTATGTTTTCATTGAGCAAGAATCTCACGGTCGATGCCCTCTTTTTCTTTCTCTTTCGCAGGTTTATCCACTATGTTTGCCGCATAATACAATGCGGCAGTTACATCCTCTTTAGTCAGAAAGGGGTACGCCTTCAGCAATTCTTCTACGCTCATTGTCGTTAATGCGTTAAGCAAAAAGCTCACTGAAATCCTTGTACCTTTAATGACCGGTTTCCCCAGTAGAACATCTGGATCGATCTGGATTCTTTCCAGGAAGTTGGCATCCATAAACCCATCCCCTTATTGACAGAAAATGTCTATCAGGTATTCCTATTTTATACTAATTCGGCTTGAGAGGCAACACATCATTAGAATTGTTCCACCCATTTGGGATTTAGTCCAGGCACAAACTTGAATGGATATAAAGTGCCGCCTAAAATTGAAATGCCTTTGGTAAGATCATCTCCGCCGATGTTCTGAAAACTGCCAAGCAGCGCAGGGTTTGCCGTGTCAACCGTGAACAGTAATCCGCGACTGTCTTCATTACTCATCATCGCCACCGGGTTCCCGCTCGCGTCGTAGGCTACCCTTAACGGGTCGTTCAGTCCCTTCAGCGTGCTGCCCACCGTCAGCGTCCACACATCGTTGTCGCTACCGTGGAATGCCCGGTACACTTTCAATGTCTTCCCGTCCCACTTGATGTTCCCCGCCGGTACGCCGAACGCCTCCGCTACGGCCGCAAAGGGAATGTAGATAGCGGGAGCAGAAACATTTGGATCAACAATAAAGCTGTTGGGAGGATATACTTCATGATAGGCATTAATATAGTGATCTTTAACATCCTTACTTTGCGCTACCGCCACCGGCGCGACCGGCAGCGTCACGTCGAACGTGCTCCCGTCGAACCTGGTAGCCCTGGCCACTTTACTCCCCACGTGCATCTCCAGGCTCTTGATCAGCGGCTGGAACGGCCCAGGCTGGATGCCGCCGGCTGCCGGGGGTTGTACGGGACTCGCTCCCGGCAGGTCCGGCAGGCTACCAGGCGGCCCCACCAGCACGGCCCGCGTGCTGTCGTCCCATCCCACTTCGTACCCGAAAGCTTCGGCTACCCACCTGGCCGGGAGGTAGGTGCGCCCGTCCCTCACCAGGGGAGCCACGTCCATCTGCTCTGCCTGGCCGTTGACGTACAGGGTCCTGCTCCCCACCCTCATCTGCACCAGCTTATCTCCCAGCTTCAGGCTGACGTCCCCGGTGCTCTCCACCCAGACGATGTCATCCTCGGCCACCCCCAGCGCCTCGAGCTCGGCACGCATCTGGGTGGCGAA
>NZ_JBNATZ010000356.1:0-2019 GCF_049701015.1 Desulfofundulus sp. | reverse complement strand
CTTGTAAAGAAGCGGCCCTCTCTGGCCCGGTAACGGCGGGCTACCGGAAAGGACATACTCGGTGAAAGCCACCTTTGAGTCCCCGGCTCCGGGGCGGCACGGGTACTTCCCCAGCCGGGCTTGCACCCTCCCCGGCTCGCTGGCATGGTTGACGCACCCATCTTCCCCTTCACGGCCTTACTGCCATATCAAGTTAAGTAAAATACTAGCATGTAGTGAATCCGCTGTCAACAGGTAATTATTCCGGCGGTAATTCCGGGCGGCGTCGCAACCCCGCTTTTCACGCACCGGCAGCCCCTGCAGGGTTTTTACCGGAGCAGGGGTTACAGTGTCAGGACACCCTCGGGGTTGCGTACCACCCTCAGCACGCGGGCTTCACTACCATCCAGGGCGTCTATGTAAATCAGGAACAGGTCCTTGTCCAGCAGTCCCTGAAACTCGTAGGTCAATTTTTCCCTGTCGGGAGGCTCGGGTATGAGAGCCAGCCGCCCTCCCTTGACCTCCTTCAACCGCGGATTGAGTTTTTGCCGGGCCTCCTCCACGCTGATGCGGGGGCGGGGCAGTTCACGGCTGGTATGATTCATTAAATAGTTCGAGGCCTCCACGCCCAGAATCTGACCGTTATCCATAGCCACGGTAACCTTCACCTGGTCGGGGTAAAGGATTACCCGCTCCTGTGTGGCAGCAAAGTTAAATATAGCAAGGCCGTTCTGGTGCTCATAATAAACCGGCACCATGTTTTTAAAACCAAGAGAGTTCAGGTAATCCAGGGCCTTTTGCCTTGCCCTGTCAATGCTCAAAGCGGGGTTCCCGACCCGCCGGTCGCAGGTCATCCAGTTCAGGTGACCACCCTGCCTGGTTATAGCTACGGTAACTTTGCCCCCCTTGTTCCCGCTCTGGGGGCGCAATTCAACGACATAAGAGGGGATTTTGCCCCTCACTTCCCCCACCCGTTCCACCGCATAGCCACCCCTGCCTTCCACCATTGCCAGTGCCCGCCTGCGGGCCTCCTCGGTACTGATATTCTTTCCTGTGAGACCCCTGGGGGTTGCTTTTTCAAGATGCTCGGAAAAAGGGCCGTCATAGATCAGGGTGGGGAACGTTTCCATGTGTTTTTCGATTTCCTGGAAGTTGGCATTGGCCAGGCGCGGGCCCTGCCTGCTCAGAGTGCGTCCACCTTCCCGCACCAGTTCGTTCAGGTACAGCCGCCCATCGGCAATACGCCGTTCCATATCGTGAAGGGCCAGATTCAAGTCGGCAGACTGCCGGTAAAGTCGGTTCAGGGTTTCCCACTGCTGGTCTGTTGCGGGTTCTCCACCGGCAGTCCGCTGCAGCAGGGAATGTGCGTAGTCGCCCACCTGGGTCAGAAACTTGGCCGTACGTCCGGTCACGGCGTCTGTAACCGGGAGCTGGTTTAAATTCGCCTGGGCAGCCATAGCCCGCTGCCAGAGTTCCATAAAAATTGTGCTCTGTGCCTCCGGGGTACCTGCTACCAGACTTTTGGACAACAGGACCTCCATATTCTGGACATTATCAGTCAGGTCATACAGAGCCCGGTAGTACTTGTTGCTCAGCGCCGTCTCAAGGCGCTGGCGCACGGTATACTGCTGGTAGCCCCAGTACCCCAGGGCACCTGCAATCAGCACCCCAGCCGCCAGTGACAGGATCCATAATCTCTTCCTATCCATCAACACTCACCCCTCTTCTAGCGTGCGAAAACGTGATGCCCGATTTGCGTGATTATGTTCCGGGTCCAGATCCACGGGCTTACAGGTTTGGCCGGGTTCCAGAAGTAAAGGCTCCCCCCTGTCGGGTCCCACCCGCTCATGGCCAGCATGGCTGCCCGCAGGGAGTCCTGGCTCACCGGACGGTTGTACTGGCCGTTGCTGACCGATTCAAAAGCATTGGGCTGAAAGATGACACCCGCCAGGCTGTGGGGAAAAGCTGCACTCCTGGTGCGGTTCAAAATTACGGCTCCTACGGCAACCTTGCCCTCAAAGGGCTCGTCGGCCGCTTCCC
>NZ_JBNATZ010000355.1:0-2048 GCF_049701015.1 Desulfofundulus sp. | reverse complement strand
GCGGCCTTCTAACGCTTCTTCCTGTCGCCTTTCTTCAATTAACAGCAATGTTTTTATCAAAAGGGTCCTGGCAGATGAGTCAGATTCAGGCATTTTTTTGCTTCCCGCTTGTTGAGCCAGCATCAATGCCCGGCGGTTATAATCCAAAAATTCAGCAGCAAATTCAAAGATTATTTCAGGGTTATCAGAATGCACTGCAAAAAGCCTTCCGCCGCACTTGGCACAACCAAGGGGAAAAGCCGAAAGGCAGAGGGCGGCCTTGCCAGATATTGGAAGACCCGCATCGCCCCACGGATAAAAGTTGATTACACCTTCTCCTGTAAGCAAAGGGATGTGCTGCCGGAAGGCACGACCCGGTGGCAACTTATCCGAAAAGGCCGTAGAAGTAGCGAGCTCACCAGTAAAAACGCAACGTTCTTCCCTCGAATGAACCGGCATTGACTCATTACTATAACTTCGCAACAACCTTCTGGCATACTCCAGTCGTTTCTCAGGTTGGTTGGAAAAAGCGGGCTGATTGAACCAGGCATTGGTGGTAAAGGCAACCCCCAAAAAAGACTTGAGGGGTTCTCGAACGTATTCCCGTTCGATGAAGGAAGCTACTTGCTCAAGATCCGCTCCGGTAATGGTTCGAGGATCCCTTTTTCCCACAAGAGCCGTAATCGTAGCCACCCCTACATCAAAAAAAGGGTGACCAGTATATTCAAGCATTTTTTCACCTCCGAATACCCCTTGACTTCAATGTTCGCCCGCCTGCTCCATCCTGTATTTCCCCATCCCGAACACAGCTCCTTTACCAACATGTACCAGTTCACCCAGGTACAAAAGAGGGAAAAATTCAGATAAGTTTCCCTCATAGATTATACGGCCCACCAGACCGCCCATTTTCATCTTTATATCCTGTCTGGAGGAAAAACGCTCCCAGTCCACCCAGTGGGTATGATCCTCGACGAGCTTTACTTTTGTAGCCCGAGCTATCAGGCCGCTGAAATCCAGCTTTAATTCTTCACCGTGGTGGAAATATAAAAGGGCAGAAAGACGTCGCAGGAGGTTTCGTATTAGTATGTGGAACTCCACTTTGCTCGTGCAGGATTCTTCATACTTAATGCGGGTCATTGTGAGGAAATCGACAGTCAAGCGTGTGGGACACTTCAGAGCGGGTGCTTCAGCAGACAATCTATTACCGGGTTTACACCTGTGAGAACCAGGGTGCTCTCCACCACCGGACAAAACAGCATCAGGCCCATAATATTCTAAGAGATGTGGAATGGCAGACCCCCTTATCGAAAAATCCACATTCCGAACCAATCTTTCCTCTTCGCGATAGACGCACGCCCGCCTATCATTCAACGGATCAACCGCCACTATTTCCCTCAAATTGTACTTTTTACGTCCTCTACCGATGCCGATCTCGCCCAATTCCCTTAAAACAACAATGAAGTAAGGGAGATATTCTATGGATTTCCCAATGAGGATCAATCTGAAAGTTAACGTTTCACCGGAACGGTAGACTGTCTTTTCTTCGAGCGGCGGTTCCAGAACAAAGGGACGTGGGATACTCTCATAATTACGGAGAACCTCCGAACCAGGATGAGGTGAGGTTTCAAAGATGTAAGCATAAGGGCAGTTGTACCTTAAAAGGCAACCCCGGCATTCCTTTTGTCGCATGGAGCAGGTAATTCTACGAAAAACCTGGCCAAAACCGCCGCGCAGAGTTGAACCTTTGTAAGCAGGCAGAAAGAGCCCATCGTGGCCGGCCTCAAGTACCACTTCATAGATGGCCAAACGAAAGTTTATAAGCATATGAAACAACTCCCCTAACGGGATCAAAAAGACTAATACTACTTATTATTGCTACATTCACCATATTTAAACAGATTCCTCCCTGCATTGGTAAGAATAAATCAAATTTTTCTTGGCTTAAAAAATCTTTAGAAACAGGCAGGATGAAAAGCATTCCAAAGATGCTTTTTTCTTTCAGTCCCCTTGTCGTCGGGTCAGTGGTTGTAACTCCCGGCAGAGCAGGATTATTCCTGCTCCCAGTTCAA
>NZ_JBNATZ010000354.1:0-2059 GCF_049701015.1 Desulfofundulus sp. | reverse complement strand
GAAATGGGATTTCTGATGTACGACTGGGCGGTGATAAACCATGCCGCCAGCGCGGCGGCGGTGGAGGCGGCCATGAACGGCCGCTTCTCCACCGGCATCCGCCAGGCCATGGCGGAACATATAAGGAAAATGACCACGGAAGGCAGTACGATGGGTATTGACGCTTCCGGGACGTCACTGCCGGGGAGTGTCAACCCGGGAACCATTTACGTCTACGGCACGGACCCAAATATGGACATCCAGCGGGGCGGGACGATTACGGTGGGGGTGGCATACCCTTTCCGGTTTAAAACGTTCCTTTTCGACGCCCTGGGCCGGTGGCTCACCGGGGAAGACCAGGTTGTCCTGAAGGTTAAAATGACGGCGGTCAGCGAGGTGTATTTTGAGCAATGATCTTATCGATTGGGCGGGACCAGAAAGGTTTTGCTTCCGTCACCTTTCTGGTCCTGCTGCTGGCCATTATAGCGGTAGGTTCCCTTCTGGCGGATGTGGCCCAACTGTACGCGGTGAAAATAGCCGCAAGACACTATCTCAACCTCTCACTGCGGGCGGCGGCAGCCCAGCTGAACCAGGACGAGTTGAGGAACAACCGGATAGTCATAGACGAACCGGCGGCCCGGGACAGGTTTTACGAGGTACTGCGGGCGAATTTCAAACTTGACGGAACCAACCAGCCTTTACCCGGCTCCCTGGTGGACGGCCCTGTGGAGGTCTGTTATTTCAGGGTGGTCAACAGCGATATGCTTCCCTTCTCCTACACTTTCGGCAGCTATTCCGAAACCATCACGCGCCCGGCGGTGACCGGGATAATCAGGTTTCCGGTAAAGGTCAGTTTTTGGGGGAGGATTGTCAGCTCGGGAGTGCCGGACAGTACGGACATGTACGTGCACTCGACCGTTGCGCCGGAACTGATTGCGGAACATTTATAGGGCCGGGTACCTTGCCCGGCTTCTTTATTAATGCCGCCGGGAATACCTCCCAAGATTTGCAGCACGAAGAAGAAGCGAAAGTCAAATTTTCCGGTGCAACTGATACCGGCATGACCACCTGTCTTCGAGCAATACGTTCAGCCGTAAACGAAAAAGTCATTGTTTTGGAAGACGACGGCGAGTTGTTCCTGCAAAAGAAACTAAACCATGATCTACCAAGCAAGACAAAGGACATGTTTGGAAGAAAAATGTCAGCCGCCGAAAAAATTTTCACTAATCACCAGGCAAGAACTGGTAGAACGGCTGTTGCGGGATGTGCCTCTATCAAAACGAAACGTATTTAAAACCACCTTGCAATGCCAGCCAAGCCGCTTGCTAATTTTCGACTGAACGTTTTTACCCGGATTTTCCGGGCTTTTTTGTAAGGGGAGGTCGTCCATCAGTGCCGGGCAATCCCTTTTTTTCGAGGTTAGCAGCCCTTTTCCTTGGAGAGGTATGGCATACAGTTTGTGACAAAATTTCTATCAAGAAAGGTGGTTTCGTAAGTGCACGCACTCATCCTTCACCGCCCTGGTTTGCCCGGGTGGCTGTCTGAAATGCTCAAATACCAGGGGGCGAACAGACTGGCTATGCAGATGCTGGCCTGGCACGAGACGCTGTATTATCACGCGATCGCCACGGCGGTGTACACCGAAGCGGTGGGACGGGCCCTGGGCCTGCAGGAGAAAGAGCTGGAATGGCTTACCCAGGGGGCGTTCTTTCACGACTGCGGGAAGATTACCTGGCCTTCAGCGCTGGTAAGTAAAGCTCGTTTGAGCGACGACGACCGGAAGCTGGTTAACGCCCATCCTGTTGTAGGGGAATATTACCTGCGGGAATACTGGCCTGACGTGCCGGATCCGGTATGTCGCGTGATCAGGGAACATCACGAGAGGCCAGGCGGTTCGGGTTACCCGAACGGGCTGAAGGACGGGGATATACACCCGCTGTCCCTCATCGTGGCAGCGGTGGAAGTATTCACGGCACTTTTGGAACACCGGCCCTACCGGGACAGGAGTTTTACGAAAGCCCAAGCCCTGGTAGAACTGGAGAGGCAGGGGTTCCTGGGGGAGGTAGTCGGGGTGCTGGCG
>NZ_JBNATZ010000353.1:0-2070 GCF_049701015.1 Desulfofundulus sp. | reverse complement strand
CGGTGATCCAGAGCCAGGCGCTAATCTGACTGTCAAACCAGAGAGTAGCCGTCTTCCCGACCACCGCATCCCGGATGGTAAAGAATGTGGTTAGAAACGCCACTACCTCAACCACAAAGATCACAGGGTTTGTCCATAAAAAACGTGGGTTCAATTTAAAAAAGGCATCCCTGGCAGCACGCAAGAGCAACACCCGGTTGAAACCGCCCTGAATCGTTTTTCTTACCCCATCAGCATCTTCGAAGGTCTTGTCAGGACCTTCCGTTCTCCCGGCCGGCTTTTCCATGTGCGACAGAGTAACCCCGTCATGGCCCTCCATGCAGCACACCTCTCTTCAATTTAATAGATTTTTCCACCAAACATCAAGAGCTGTTCCACAATAGGCCCCAACGCCAGGGCGGGGAAAAAGGTTAATGCCCCCACAATGAGCACCGTGCCCGCCAGCAACCCGACAAACAACGGACTGGTAGTTTCAAAAGTACCCGGGCCGGCTGGGGCAGTCTTTTTCTCCGCCATACTCCCGGCAATAGCCAGTACCGGGAGGATCACTCCAAAACGCCCGATGAGCATGGCCAGAGCCAAAGCCAGGTTATAAAACGAAGTGTTGGCATTTAATCCAGCAAAGGCGCTTCCGTTGTTACCAGCGGCAGAGGCAAAGGCATACAGTATTTCACTCAAGCCGTGGGGCCCGGGGTTTAAGATTGAGGCAGTACCCTCTTTTGTCGCTGAAGCCAGAGCTGCACCCACCAGGATGACGGCGGCCGGAATAATTACTGCCAGAGTAGCCATCTTGGTTTCCCGAAACTCAATTTTTTTCCCAAGGTATTCCGGAGTACGCCCCACCATCAGGCCGATGATAAATACTGTGAGGATGACGAAAACCAGCATGCCGTAGAGTCCCGCACCTACACCCCCAAAAACTACCTCGCCCAGCATCATCTGCAGCATGGGAATCAGCCCGCCAAGAGGGGTAAGGCTATCGTGCATTGTATTGACAGCCCCACAGGAAGCGGCGGTGGTTATAGTGGCAAAGAGGACTGAATTGGCTACACCAAAACGCACTTCTTTCCCTTCCATTGAAGGGCCGGCTACACCCCGAGTGTTCAGCAAGGGGTTACCTGCCACCTCGGCCGCATAACAAACACCAAGAAAGAGGACAAAAAGGAGTAACATGGCTGCCAGAATCACGCGGCCCTGCCGGCTGTCCCCTACCATTCGACCGAAGGTAACGGTCAGACCGGCGGGGATGACCAGGATGGCCAGCATTTCCACCAGGTTGGTCAGAGGGGTCGGGTTCTCAAAAGGATGGGAGGAGTTGGCATTGAAAAAACCGCCTCCGTTTGTTCCCAGCAACTTGATAATCTCCTGAGAAGCCACCGGCCCCATGGCTATGGTCTGACGGCCACCTTCCAGGGTCGACACGGTCAGATAGGGACTCAGATTTTGGATGACTCCCTGGGAAACCAGAAACAGCGCACCTATCACGGAAATGGGCAGCAGAATCCACAGAACGGAACGGGTCAGATCCACCCAGAAGTTGCCGATGGTACGTGCCGACCGTCTGGCCAGGCCCCGGGTGAGCGCCACTACCACGGCCATACCAGTAGCCGCAGAAACAAAATTCTGCACTGTCAACCCGGCCATCTGGGTGAAATAGCTCATGGTGGATTCACCTGCGTAGGCTTGCCAGTTGGTATTGGTCACAAAACTGACCGCCGTGTTAAAGGCCAGGTCCGGCTTCACCGCCCCCAGATGCTGCGGGTTCCATGGGAGATATCCCTGGAGTAGTTGTAACAAAAATAATATAACCATCCCGAGTAAGTTAAAGGCCAGCAGGGCACCAGCATACTCCCGCCAGTTCATCTCACTCTGCGCATCCACCCCGGCCAGCCGGTAAATCATCTTCTCCAGTGGACCGAGCAGGCGGTCCAGCATCGTGCGTTCACCATTGTACACCCGGGCCATATAAATACCCAGCGGTGTGGCCAGAACCAGCAGTAAAACGATAAAGAGCAGGAACTGGACGATGTCCGTGGTTTTCATCACATATCCTCCGCTTTCATCAAAGAG
>NZ_JBNATZ010000352.1:0-2100 GCF_049701015.1 Desulfofundulus sp. | reverse complement strand
TGGCCCGCTGGGAAAAGATCTTGCGGCAGGGGTAAGCGGGATGCGCTTTCAGGGAATGGGAAACGGTGGCCCGGGAAAGCGCCTGTTCTGTGATTCAAACCCGTGTCTTGCCGGGCTGAGGGAAAAAAGTTGGAGAAATTTAGAGCTATCTACAGGGAGGTACTTATGCTCGAGCAAAAAATCGAACGTGCCAGGGAAATCATTGCTGCCGCGCTGGAACAGGCTGAAAGGGCCATGGTGACCTTTTCCGGTGGCAAGGATTCGCTGGTCCTGCTTCACCTGGTACGTTCCGTTCAGGGTGGGAAGATAGCCATACCCGTATTAAATATTGATACCGGGGTAAAGTTTCCGGAAATTTACCGGTTTATTGACAAGATGCAGCGTCTCTGGCAATTTAACCTGGTGCGTGAAAATAACATCGGGGCCGTTCCCCCTGAAGAAATTGGCCGGGACAAGGTTGAGTGCTGTCACCGGTTGAAGACCGTTCCTTTGCAGCGGGCACTGGTAAGATATAGTGTGTCCCACCTGTTTACCGCCATCAGGCGTGATGAGCACCCGGCCCGGTCCGGTGAGGATTATATTTCCCAGCGGGAAGACCACGTCCGCGTACATCCCCTGCTGGATTTCACCCGGGACGATATCTGGGCCTACATACGCCTGCACCACCTGCCCTACTGCTCCCTTTACGACCGGCGATATGTCAGCCTGGGGTGCCGGCCCTGCACCAGCCCCGCCGGTCCTGGTGAAGCGGAGCGTTCAGGGCGGGCCGCAGTCAAGGAAAGGGTCATGTCGGATCTGAGGCGGCTTGGGTATTTTTAAGGAGGAGATTTTACATGTCCTGTTCCATACTGCTGATTACCGTTGACACCCTGCGGGCGGACCACCTGGGGTGCTATGGTTATCACCGGGAAACCTCGCCCCACCTGGATGCGCTGGCCCGGGAGGCCATCCTTTTCCGCCGGGCCTATTCTCCCTGTTCATATACTTTGCCGGCTCATGCCTCTATTATGACGGGGAAATATGTGCCCCATCATTCCGTCGGGTACAGGCAGGATGACGGGAAAATGGACCCCGACCGGGAAGTGACCCTGGCCGAAATTCTCCTGAGTCTTGGCTGGTCCACCGCGGCCTTTGTAAGCTGCGCCGTTCTGGATGGCTGCCGGGGGCTTTCCCAGGGCTTTGTGCTGTATGACGATGAAATGACCGGGGCGGAAGAAAACCGTCCCCATGAGCTGGTGCGGGACGGCCCCCTTACCACGGCGCGGGCACTGGCATGGTTAAAGGAGAACTCAGACAAACCGTTCTTTGTCTGGATACATTACTTTGATGTTCACGGCCCTTACATTCAACCAGCCCCCTTTAACTCTATCTTCAGGCCGGAGGATTACGGGCCGGACCCCCTCTTGTTGCCGGTAATAAATGAAGGAGAAGGGGAAACGGGGGGGATTCCGGGTTACCAGCTGCTGGCCGATGATTCGGACGGCGAGGCCAAACACCAGCATGATGCCCGCTTTTACATGGCCCGGTATGACTGTGGTATCCGGTACGAAGATCACATCCTGGGCGACCTGTTCCGTGCCCTCAAGGAGATGGACCTCTGGGATGAACTCATGGTTGTTGTTACCGCCGATCACGGAGAGGCCCTGGGAGAAAACGGCGTCTACTTTTACCACGGCTTGACTCTTACTCCCGACCAGATCCATGTGCCCCTGATCGTCAAAATGCCCCGTTCTACAGGGCCGGCCGGTGTGCAGGTTGGCGTGCCGGTGAGTACGGTGGATATTATGCCCACGGTCCTGGAATTGACAGGCTTTGACTACAGCCGCCTGGCTTTAGACGGGCTACCGCTGCAGCTTGCTCTTACCAGGCCGGATCTTTCAGCCCAGAGGGCCGTCCACAGCGATCTGGAATGCCAGGGAGCGCTGGTCTGTGGAAAGGAGCTCCACCTCTGGCCCCGCACTCCCGCTGTTGGTAGGCCGGGTTACCTGTACAACCCCTCCCTGGTTTCTGAGGAAAGAAAAATTAACCTGTTTTAAGGAAAATCTGAAGCCTCAAGGCTTGCCGAAGTTAAAGTAAAATTACTGTAGGAAAAGTAGCAGG
>NZ_JBNATZ010000351.1:0-2101 GCF_049701015.1 Desulfofundulus sp. | reverse complement strand
TGGCGCGCCTGCAGCGCGAGATAGAAGCCAGGGGGCGGCAAATATGTTAGCCGGTCCTTTTAGCTTCTGACCTTGGGTAGCTGTCCGGGTACGAATTGCCCGGATTTTTTTGTTGGCGGTGATTAATTCGGGGAGGAGCGGCGTAAAACAATTGTAAATGGGTCCTTAAGCGGGGTGTCTTAAATGGCAGGGAAGGGACTTTTGCGGGGTAGCTCGGGCGGGTCTTTTCTGCTTATCGGGGGGGCGGAGGATAAGGAAGGAGAATGCCTTATCCTGCGGGAATTTGTGAGCCTGGCCGGGGGGGAACGGGCCAGCATTGTGGTGATTACCACTGCCACGCGTCTGCCCGAAGAGGTTGGTGAAGTTTACCGCCGCGTGTTCCTGAAGCTGGGCGCAGGGGAAGTCTTGCCGCTCCACCTGGACAACCGGGAAAAAGCTGCAGATCCAGCCCCGGTCCGCATTTTACAGCAGGCTACGGGCATTTTTTTTACAGGCGGAGACCAGTTAAGGATTGCCAGGATCCTGGGGGGGACCCGCGTCGAACAAGCTTTGCAGGTCGCCAGCCGCGCGGGAGTGGTGATCGGCGGCACCAGTGCCGGTGCAGCCGCGATGGGCGAGGTTATGATCACGGGCGGCAGGGGTGGACGTTCTCCCGGAAGGAATACGGTGAAAATGGCTCCCGGCCTCGGACTTATCAGCGGCGTGGTGATTGACCAGCATTTCGCCCAGCGGGGGCGGATCGGCCGGCTGCTTGCCGCCGTGGCCCACAATCCCCATGTTCTGGGTATCGGTATTGATGAAGATACGGCCATCGCAGTTTCGCCGGACGGTCGTTTTACCGTGCTGGGTTCCGGCACGGTGACGGTGGTGGACGGGCGGACCATCACGCATACCAATGCTTCCGATTTACGCCCGCAGCCCATGCTGGCCCTTGCCGGGGCAACACTGCACGTTTTGCCTCAGGGTTACGGTTATGATTTTAAATCCCGGCAACCTTGCTTTACCGTATAGTCGAATGTCAAAAAACCCGGCTTTCCCGACTGGAGCCGGGTTTAAAAGTGCAGGTTGACAATCAGGCCACGGAGGTTGGTTCTCCGAGAGGAACTGAGGACACGCCCGTATATACGGATTGTTCTATACCTTTTCCAGGTACTTTAATATATAAGTGCAGTAATTTTCAAAATCCGCCAGTCTGTGTTGCATTATATCATACATTTCTTCCGGAGTTACCTCCGCGTAGCCATGCACCAGGCGGTTACGGTAACCGGCCATGCCCTTGATTCTTTCCGCAAACTCAGCAGGAAGAATTTTTTCCCTGCCCAGGGTCAATATGATTGACCGGTAATCGACCGGGTGTCCCAGTCCTTGCTTGGCCATGATGTGCCTGCCGATATTAAAAAGGCTCTCCAGGGCCCGGCGCAGGTGATGTTCGGCAATGGCAAAATTATCAGGGTCGGCCAGAAATTGTTCCCTGCTCAGGACTGTCATCTTTCTTAACCTGGCCAGGGAGCGTTTGATCATGTCAATACGGTTGTAGATCAAATCTTTGTTAAGCAAAATCACTCCCCCCGGAAAGTAAATCCTCCGCCATTTCCCGGTAGTACATCTCCAGGAAAGGTTTAAAGTCCAGGTAATCCCTTATGGTTATATCCTCAAAATCTGTGCGGAACTCATCATTTATACAATAAACGACTTTTCCTGTTTTGATTACGTTGAACTTTAAATAAACTGGAGCTTTTTGCAGAAAAAGAAGATCTACTTCCAGCGGGGCTAAATTTTCAGCCACGGCGTTTTGTAGCTGAATTTCCAGATCCAGATTATGTATATCGGGGGAGTAATCAGCAAAAATTACGGCGAGGTCGATATCACTGTCCCCGTAATAATCCTGGCCGGCACGGGAGCCAAAAAGATAACAGCAGGTCACCCCGAAATTTTCAAAAACCGGTTTTAGTTTTTCCCGTAACAGGTTAACGTCCAAAGTTACCACCCGCAGGTAAAAATGAGCGCATATTACACCGTTCAGACTTTTAATTATTATACGTTTGAAAGGTAAATTTTGCAATGTTAAGAAGGGTTGACCCTCCGCGCCTGGGGTATTTTT
>NZ_JBNATZ010000350.1:0-2109 GCF_049701015.1 Desulfofundulus sp. | reverse complement strand
GGGCGGATAGCTTCGTGGGCATCCTGAACCCGTCCCCTGGCTGCCACCTGCCGGGGCTTTTCGGGGACATATTCGGGACCGAATTTTTCCTGGATATAAGCTCTGGCTTCCATCTGGGCCTGCGCGGCCACCCGGGTGGAGTCGGTACGTATATAGGTAACCAGACCCACGGGGCCCTCTTTACCCAGTTCCAGCCCCTCGTACAGTTGCTGGGCCACCATCATGGTTTTGCGGGCTGTAAAATTGAGCTTGCGGTAGGCCTCCTGCTGCAGGCTGCTGGTCGTAAAGGGTGGGGCCGGCTGGCGGCTCTTTTCCCGGCGGGTAATTTTAACGACCCGGTAGGAAACGCCCTTCAGCTCTTTCAAGATCTCCTCGACCTGTACCTGGTTGTTAATTTCTACCTTTTTTTCGCCAATTTTATGTAATTTGGCCTCAAATGGATCCTCCCCGAGGCGGGTGAAGACAGCTGTTAAGGTCCAGTATTCTTCCGGGATAAAGGCGTTAATTTCCTCTTCCCGGTCGCAGATGAGCCTCACCGCGACGGATTGCACCCGCCCGGCGGAAAGCCCTTTCTTGACCTTGCGCCACAGCAGGGGGCTGAGCTTATAACCCACCAGCCTGTCCAGTATCCGGCGGGCCTGCTGGGCATGCACCCGGTTGTAATCGATGGGGCGGGGTGCCTTTACGGCATTTTGCACGGCCTGCCTGGTTATTTCGTTAAACTCAATGCGGCAGGGAGCATTCTCGTCAATTTCAAGCACGTTGGCCAGGTGCCAGGCAATAGCCTCCCCTTCCCGGTCGGGGTCGGAAGCCAGCAAAACCCTGTCGGCTTTTTTAACCGCCGCCCTGAGCTCCTTAATGATTTCCCCCTTGCCTCTGATGGTAATATACTTGGGCTTGAAACCGTGCTCCACATCCACCCCGAACTGGCTCTTGGGCAGATCCCGCACATGCCCCATAGAGGCCTTGATAGTATATTTCTTACCCAATAATTTGCCGATACTTTTTGCTTTCGCAGGTGATTCCACGATAACCAGCGTTTTGGACAAAGAAGGCCACCTTCTTTTTTCCGGTTTATTCAATATATTAACCGCACGAATCTTTTTTAAAAATGTATGAAAACCCCGTGACTTTAGAACCTGGTGGTTTTTTCACGCCGCGCGTAGAGCCGGCCAGGAAACTGTCTGACCAGGGCTTTGACTTCCAAAAACATCAGCGCTGATAACACCTGCTGTACTGACAGTCCCGTATTTTCAACAATTATATCCACCGGCACGGGCTCACAAGAAAGCATACCGTAAACTGTTTCTTCCACGGCAGTAAGCCCCGGCATCCCCGGGGACTGAAGATGTTTCCCGGGGAAAAGGCAGGTAATCCCCAGCTCCTCCAGGACATCCTCGGCGCTTTCCACCAGCCGGGCACCCTGCTTGATCAACTGGTTGGAACCCCGGCTTTGCCGGCTGGTTACAGGGCCGGGCACGGCCATCACATCCCGCCCCTGGTCCAGAGCCAGATCTGCTGTAATGAGAGCACCGCTTTTCCCGGCTGCTTCCACCACCACTGTAGCCCTGGACAACCCACTGATAATCCGGTTGCGTACCGGAAAGTGCCACGCCTCGGGAGGTGACCCGGGCGGGAACTCGCTGATCACTGCCCCGGCCTCAATAATGCCTTCCATTAGACGCTTGTTTTCCCGGGGGTAAACCACGTCAACACCACAACCCAGTACAGCCACAGTACGCCCTCCGGCCGCCAGGGCTCCGCGGTGGGCAGCGCTATCTATCCCCCTGGCCATGCCGCTAACCACGGTTACCCCCGCCAGGGCCAGTTCTCCGCCCAGATTCTCGGCCACAGTGACACCGTAAGGCGTGGCCCGCCGGGAACCCACAATTGCCACGAACTGCCCCCCGGGCTGGGGCAGGGTACCCCGGACAAAAAGACCGGGTGGGGGATCAAAAATAACCCGCAGCAACTGGGGATAACTCTCCTCTTCAAAAGTAACATAGGTTATGTTTTGTTCCCCCAGGCGGGCCAGCTCCTCCCGGAGATCCAGTCCAGAGCGGCGGCGTACAAGGTCTGCTGCCGCCCGGGGCTCGAAACCGCCCCTGG
>NZ_JBNATZ010000349.1:0-2112 GCF_049701015.1 Desulfofundulus sp. | reverse complement strand
AGCAGGTACGCCCCCACCATCACCTGCGCCCGGGGGTTGTCCCTGTCCATCACCGGGTCGAACCCCAGCAGGGGGGCGTAATGCTCCCAGTTCGACGGGGAGACCTGCATCAACCCGTAGCAGTGGGTGTCCGTGTTTTCCGCCCCGGGGTTGAAGGACGATTCCTTGAAGGCCACTGCCGCCAGGAACCACCAGGGTATGCCGTACTTCTCCTCCGCTTCTTTGAAGAACGGTATCAGCTCCGGAGGGATCATGGCCGAAGAAGCAATGGAGGCATAGCTGACGTTGTTCACCAGCCAGTTGAGCCACTCCGCCTGCTCGTCGAACCCCCGGGTGGCCTCCCAGAGCCACGTGCGGGCCAGTTCCAGTTCGCCGGCGTCGCTTTCCAGGTTGTATTCCCGTTTCATCCAGTCCTTGAGCCGCTGCCACTTGTCCGGGAGGACCTGCTGCACACCTTTCAACCGCTCGTAGGTGATGGTCCAGGCGTTTGCTCCCTTACCATGGGTTTCCGTAACCCATTCATAGTGGTACTGGTAGTGACCCTGGATGGTGTACGCCTCAACCAGCAGGTAGACGGTGTAAGTGTCGCACCCGTCCTTGCTGCAGACCTTCACCGTGGACTCTTTGTAGTAGAAGTAAGGGTGCAGGTCCTCCGCCGTCTTCTCCCGCTGCCCGTCCGTTATTTCCTGCTCTCCTGTGACGTAGTTCCGGAACAGGCACGCCCCGTGCACCTGCCCCCAGGTCAGCGCCAGCTTGAGGTCCTGGCTGTACCTGTCCACCATCGCCCTAATGTTCGCCCCCCTGCCCCGGCCCGGGTAATACGGGTTACCCGGGGAGGACTCGAAACCGGGACCGCCCGGCCTGGAGGGTTCCCCCGGGTTGACCAGCCAGGTGTCCGCGATGTTGTACTTATTACACAGCTGCTCATATTTCTGCTGGATTTCCTTATCTTCCGGAGAGGGGTCGACCCCCGTGAGGTAGCTGCCGGGGGCCATGGCCGAGTACGTCGCGGCGACCAGCACCGACACCAGGAAGAGGACCACCAGGAAGGGGATGAACGGCACCAGGTACGGCAGGAGAAAGAGCAAAAGTTTCCTTGCCCCGGCCCGGGCAGCCCTCTTCACGGCCCTCCCGGCGGCTCTTTTCAGGTGTTCCACCCAACCACCTCCCCCAAGCTGAAATCAACCAGCTAAATATAAACCGAGAAAACACAGCCCGCAGGATATCAGGAACAACATGCCTACCCCGTATACAAGGTCAAATCTTTTTGTACTGAAAGGGTGGGAAAACAAAAGGCTGTACAGCATCAAGTATGCAACCGCAACGTTCGACAGGAGCAAACCCGTCATACCCAGAAACGTCAAAAATTTTCCCACAGGGGGGAAACTGTTTCCCTGATCCCGGAAAGCCTTGCGGCTGTATGGCTCAGGGCCATTTTTACCTTGTATGAAAACTTACTTCGCGGCATTTACTCGTGTCAAAAAAACACGGGCCGGACATTGTCATCCGGCCCGCTAAAAACAATGCGTCTATTTGAACCTGTACCCGTCCAGGCTCGACCCGGTGAGCCGCCTGGCCACTACCGGCGTGGAACCGGGCGATATGGCGTCTACAGTGGCGGCCGTGGCCGTTTTGGCAACTGCTTTTACAGCCCCCCGGACGCCTCCCTGCTGCACGCCGGTGCCTTCCTTGAGGGTCTGGATCGCCGCACCGGGCAGCCTGCGCACGGTCTCTACAACTCCACCGCCGCCCCCCCTGGCCCGCCGGTAGGAATGGTACGCCATACCGCCGGCAGTGGCGGTCACCTGTGCGGCCATGCCCGCACCTTTTGCCACGGCGCGCAGAACGCGGTTGCCGTGGGGCATGACGGCCGAGCCCGCCGCACCTGCGGTGCTGACCACGCCCTGGACCACGTTCCTGGCCACCCGGCCGTAGTCCAGCGACCGGACCAGGGGGTTCTGGTGGGCGGGAAGACCGCCGCCCGCAGCAGGGGTTGACTGCACGCCCGCAGCAGTCCCGCCGCCGGAACCCGGCGCACCGCCCGCGGACGCGGTGGCCGCCGTACCGGGGACATACAGCCCGCCGGGGGATACCGTCCAGCCCGGTGGGTGA